>NZ_BCVD01000103.1 GCF_001591565.1 Priestia flexa NBRC 15715
TTTTTAAACGTTATGGCAGTACAGTAGCTCCCATTAAGTAATGATCTACTTGTTTTGCTACTTCGCGCCCTTCATGAATAGCCCATACAATCAGGCTCTGACCACGACGTGCGTCTCCAGCAGCAAATACCCCTTCAACATTTGTTGTATATTTACCGTACGCTGCAGCCACTTTGTTATTTTTCGTTTCAACACCTAACTGCTCAAGCACAGGTTGCTCAGGCCCCTCAAAGCCAATTGCGATAAAGACAAGCTGAGCTGGCCAAACTTTTTCTGTTCCTGGAATTTCGTTAAATGTATAACGACCGCTTTCATCAACAAGCTTCTCCATTTGAATTGTATGAAGCTCCTTTAAGTTGCCATTTTCATCAGCCACGATTTTTTTTGTTTGAATTGAATACTCTCTCGGATCATCTCCGAACTTTGCTTGAGCTTCTTCATATGCATATTCAAGGTTAAATACTTGAGGGTACTCTGGCCACATGTTATCAGATGTACGTTCTGTTGGAAGCTGAGGATGCTTACCAAATTGAACGACGCTACGACACCCCTGACGTAATGCTGTTGCTACACAGTCTGCTCCTGTGTCCCCTCCTCCAATAACAATTACATCTTTACCTTTAGCATCAATGTACTGACCATCTTTGAAATTGGAATCTAACATACTTTTTGTTGTCGTTGTTAAATAGTTCATCGCAAAATGAATGCCTTTTGCTTCTCTACCCTCAATGACTAAATTACGCTGCTTTTGAGCACCTGTACAAAGGATAACCGCATCGTATTGCTCTTGAAGTTCCTCGCGCGTCACATCTTTACCAACTTCTGTATTTGTGACAAAATCAATACCTTCTTGCGTTAGTAAGCGAATTCTTCTTGCGACTACCTCTTTATCAAGCTTCATATTCGGAATACCATAAGTTAACAAACCGCCAGGACGATCTGCACGTTCATATACAGTGACTGAGTGTCCAGCTTGGTTTAACTGATCTGCACTCGCTAAACCTGCTGGCCCTGAACCGATAATTGCTATCTTTTTACCTGTGCGCTTCTCTGGGATACGTGGTGTAATCCAACCGTTTTCAAACCCTTTATCAATAATTGCTCGTTCAATATTTTTAATTGAAACCGCAGGATCTGAAATAGCTAATGTACAAGACCCCTCACAAGGCGCTGGACAAACGCGCCCTGTGAATTCAGGAAAGTTATTTGTTTTCATTAAACGATCAAGCGCTTCTTTCCACTGACCTCTATATACTAAATCGTTCCATTCTGGAATCAAATTATAAATTGGACAGCCCGATGTAAAAGCGTTAATATCCATCCCCATATGACAAAATGGAGTTGCACAATCCATACATCGTGCTCCTTGTCGACTCAGTGCTTCATCAGATAAAGGAGCAGCATATTCGTTCCAGTCACTTAAACGTTTTAAAGGATCTCTTTCTTTGCCTTTTTCACGTTTAATTTCCATAAATCCTGTTGGTTTTCCCATTTTACTCTCCCCTTTCTTACTGAGCTACTGCTTCTTGTTGTTTTGAAATTGACTTTTTTTCTTGCTGTGCATTTTCTTCAAACGCGCTCATGATTGCTTCCTCTTCAGAAAGCCCCGCTTCTTTTTGTTCTTCAATTCGAGTAATCATACGCTTATAGTCATTTGGAATAACTTTTACAAACTTACTGCTCATTTGTGACCAGTTTTCTAAAATAAACGCTGCTTTTTGGCTATCTGTATATTCAAGGTGACGCTCAATCATCGCTTTTACTTCGTCAGCTTCTTGAGCTTCTAAACCTTCAAAACCAATCATTTCTTGGTTACATAGTTTCTTAAATTCTGCTTTATCATCTGCTAGTACGTATGCAATACCACCTGACATACCTGCACCGAAGTTTTTACCAACAGTTCCCAGAACAACAACTCGACCGCCTGTCATATACTCACAGCCGTGATCACCGATACCTTCTACCACAACATGCGCACCGCTGTTACGAACTGCAAATCGCTCACCTGCTCTGCCACTTACATACGCTTCACCACTTGTCGCACCGATAAACGCAACATTTCCAACAATAACATTATCACCTGAAACGATAGTGGATTGCTTTGGCGCAGATACTGTAATCTTTCCACCTGACAAGCCTTTACCGATATAATCGTTGGCATCTCCTGTTAAATGAAGCGTCATACCAGTTGGAATAAATGCTCCAAAACTTTGACCAGCTGAACCTGAGAAGCGAAGCGTAATCGTATCCTCAGCCAATCCTTTCTCACCATAACGCTTGGTGATTTCACTACCAACAACGGTACCTACCACTCGGTTTGTATTGTGAATATCTAACGAAAGATCCACTTGATATTGCTCTTCAATCGCTTGCTGTACAGCAGGTAAGATTTTTTGCACATCTAGAGACTGGTCAATTTTATGATTTTGCGGCGTCTTAAACGTACGAACACCCTCTACCTGATGTAAAAGTGTTGTCAAATCTAAATGCTGCGCTTTCCAATGTGACTGTGCACGTTCACTAACATGCAGCACATCTGTACGTCCAACCATCTCTTCTACCGTTCTGAATCCTAACTCTGCCATAATTTCACGAACTTCTTGTGCAACAAAGCGCATATAGTTTACGATATGATCTGGCTCACCTAAGAACTTTTTACGAAGCTCTGGATTTTGTGTTGCTACGCCAACAGGACATGTATCTAAATGACAAGCACGCATCATGATGCAACCTAATACAATTAGCGGAGCCGTAGCAAATCCGTACTCTTCTGCACCTAAAAGTGCTGCCATAACAACATCTTTTCCTGTCATTAGCTTTCCGTCTGTTTCTAGCACTACTTTCTCGCGAAGACCGTTTAACATTAACGTTTGGTGAGCTTCTGCTAAACCTAGCTCCCAAGGTAGGCCCGTATGTTTAATACTGGTTTTTGGTGATGCACCTGTTCCACCGTCGTATCCACTAATAACAATTACATCTGCCACACCTTTTGCAACACCAGCTGCAATCGTCCCAACACCTGCTTTTGATACAAGCTTAACGCTAATACGAGCGTTACGGTTGGCATTTTTCAAGTCATGAATAAGCTGAGCTAAGTCTTCAATTGAATAAATATCATGATGTGGCGGAGGAGAGATTAAGCCTACTCCCGGAGTAGATCCACGTACATCTGCAACCCATGGGTATACTTTGTTCCCAGGCAGCTGTCCACCTTCTCCTGGCTTAGCGCCTTGAGCCATTTTAATTTGCAACTCATCAGCATTCACTAAATAGTGACTTTTCACACCAAATCGCCCTGATGCAATTTGTTTAATGGCACTGCGACGGTTATCACCGTTTTCATCAAGCTCATAACGTCTTGGATTTTCTCCACCTTCACCACTATTGCTTCTAGCACCTAATTTATTCATCGCAATTGCTAATGCTTCGTGTGCTTCTTCACTCAAAGAACCAAACGACATAGCACCTGATTTAAATCGCTTGACAATAGAATCCACAGATTCTACTTCATCGATTGAAAGAGCTGGGCGTTCTTGTTTAAAGGCAAAAAGGTTACGTAAGAACCCGATACGCTCTTCGTTTGCAGCTTCTGAAAACTGCTTAAATAAATCATAGTCACCTTTTCGACAAGCCCATTGTAAGGTATGAATCGTTTTCGGGTTAAACGCATGATGCTCACCTGTTTTTCGCCATTGGAAGTCACTTCCTGACTCTAAAGTCTGTTCGTACGCTTCAGCATAAGCTGCTTCGTGTCGTGTGCGCGCTTCTTTTCCAATGACATCTAAGCCAATTCCTCCTAACTGAGATGCTGTACCTGTAAAGTAAGCTGCAATAACTTCTTCACCGATTCCAACTGCTTCAAAAATTTGAGCTCCTCGGTAACTTTGCACAGTAGAAATCCCCATTTTAGACATTACTTTTACAACGCCTTCGGTAACTGCTTTTACATATTTCGTTACTGCTACTTGATAAGAAGTTTTTAAATTGCCAGCTGCAATTTCATAATCATACGTTGCAAACGCTAAATAAGGATTAATTGCATCTGCTCCATAACCAATTAAAGCTGCAAAATGATGAACTTCACGAACTTCTCCAGATTCAATAACTAAGCTGACTTTTGTACGACTACCACGACGAATTAAATGCTGGTGAAGAGCACTTGCAACTAATAAAATTGGCATTGGTGCACGGTTTGCATTAATCTCTCGATCACTTAAGATTAAAATACTAGCACCCTCTACGATTGCTTTTTCTGCATCGTTAAATAAATCTTCTAAAGATGCTTTCAAATCATCCTTAAATACCGTTGAAAGAACAGCACTCTTGAAACCTTTAATGCTATCTTCTTTTAATGTTTGAAGCTGTCCATTCGTTAACACTGGTGTTTCTAGCTGGATGCGACGACTATTTTCTTTTGTTGGGTGTAGCAAATTGCCCTCTGCACCTAGCAGCGTCATTGTTGACGTCACCAGCTGCTCACGAATTGCATCAATCGGTGGGTTCGTTACTTGTGCAAACAACTGTTTAAAATAGTTGAATAAGGACTGAGGACGATCTGAAAGAACTGCAAGTGGCGTATCATTCCCCATTGAACCTAACGGATCTTTTCCTTCGTTCACAACCGGCAGTAAATATTTATGAATATCTTCATACGTATAGCCAAACGCTTTTTGACGAACAACTAAGTCATCAAAAGATTCTGGCTTTTCATCAGCTGAAGCAGCTAACTTTACCATCTGCTCATCTAACCACTGCTGATACGGTTCCGCTTGCGCCATTTCAGCTTTAATTTCTTCATCTGAAATGATGCGTCCTTCTTCTAAATCAATTAACAACATTTTCCCTGGGCTTAAACGCTCTTTATAAAGAACATTGTCCTCTTCTACTGGAATAACCCCTACTTCAGAAGAAAGGATAATATAGTCATCTTTTGTCACATAATAACGCGCTGGACGCAATCCATTTCTATCTAAAATTGCACCAATTTGTTTTCCATCAGTGAATGAAATAGCAGTCGGTCCATCCCACGGCTCCATAAGAGCACTATGGTATTCATAAAATGCGCGCTTCTCATCAGACATATGAGGATTTTCAGTCCAAGGTTCTGGAATCATCATCATTGCAGCATGCGCTGGCTTTCTACCTGCTAACACAAAGAATTCAAGCGCATTATCTAGAATGGACGAATCGCTACCTTCACTATCTAAAATTGGCAGTATTTTATGAAGATCTGAACCAAAAGCTTCTGATACGAACTGCTGCTCACGTGCTTTCATCCAATTTTGATTTCCACGAAGCGTATTAATTTCTCCATTGTGAATTAAATAACGGTTTGGATGCGCGCGCTCCCAGCTTGGAAACGTATTTGTACTAAAGCGTGAGTGTACTAAAGCAAAAGGAGATGTAAAGTTTTCATCTTGTAGGTCAAGATAAAATGCATCTACTTGCTCTGGTGTTAATAAACCTTTATAAACAATCGTTCTGCTAGATAAGCTTGAGAAGTAAACGCGATTTTTACGCTCTGCTGCCCAATATTCAGCTTGTTTACGAATAATATATAGTTTGCGTTCAAACGCTAAATCATCTGTAATACTTTCATCTGCACCAATAAATACTTGGCGCACGTGCGGACAGCTTTCCTTTGCTACTTTTCCGATTTTTCCGACATTTGTTGGTACAGTTCTCCAGCCTACAAGCGTTTGTCCTTCTTGTTCAATTAAAGCATTGATATACCCTTCAATTTCTTTTTGTTCTTGCTCATTATTTGAGAAAAAGATCATACCTACACCGTAGCGACCTTTTTGAGGTAATGAAAAATCAGTACATGCTTTTGTGAAAAAGTCATGTGGAATTTGAACCATTAGTCCCGCTCCATCACCCGTTAGCGGATCACTTCCTTGACCACCGCGATGATCGAGTTGACAAAGCATATTTAGTCCTTTTTTTACGATGTCGTGCGATGCCACTCCTTTTAAGTGTGCATATAATCCGATTCCGCATGCATCGTGCTCAAACTCAGGACGGTAGAGACCTTGAGCTTTCGGCATTTGATTGTATGTCATATTTTTCTCCCCCGTTCGTTTTCTTTATCTATTTATTAAGACCACTTGTTTATATTTTAAGTTTTCAAATTAATATAAACAATATATAATTTAGATGAAACCAATCTCATTTTGATATATAGAAAAGGAGTAAGCCGATGGAACTTAGACAATTACGCTATTTTATGGAAGTTGCCAGACGTGAGCACGTATCTGAAGCAGCTGAACATTTACATGTTGCGCAGTCTGCTATCAGTCGACAAATTGCCAACTTAGAAGATGAACTGGGCGTGGAGTTATTTCAAAGAGAAGGAAGAAATGTAAAGTTAACGTCGATTGGAAAGCTGTTTCTAGAACATACAGAAACGGCCATGAAAGCAATTGATTACGCAAAGGAACAAGTGGATGAATATTTAGATCCTGAGCGAGGAACGATTAAAATTGGATTTCCTACCAGTCTATCAAGTCATCTATTGCCTACGATTATATCTGCGTTTAAAGAGAATCACCCAAACGTCGCTTTTCATTTAAGACAAGGGTCTTATAAATTTCTAATTGAATCCGTTAAGAAGCGGGATATTAATATTGCGTTTTTAGGCCCTGTACCAGTAGACGATGAAGATATTGAAGGGCACATTTTATTTACAGAAAAGATACTGGCACTTGTTCCTTCAAGTCATCCTTTAGCAACACAGGAAAATTTACGCCTCCGCGATTTACGTAACGAAGATTTCGTTTTATTCCCAAATGGATTTGTGCTTCGTAAGATTGCCGTAGATGCTTGTAAGCAAGCTGGGTTTATGCCAAATATCTCATCTGAAGGTGAAGATTTAGACGCAATTAAAGGGCTAGTCTCTGCAGGTATGGGAATTACACTTTTACCTGAAAGCACCGTTTCTGAAACAACGCCCAGGTTTACAACAAAGATTCCTATTCACACACCTGAAGTAAAACGAACAGTCGGAATGATTATTCCAAGAAACCGAAATTTAGCACCTTCTGATCAAATTTTTTATGAGTTTGTTAAATCCTTTTTCGCTATGTTAGAACAGTATAAATGAAGAAACTCTTCATTTATACTGTTCTATTTTATATATGCTTAAAAAATATTAAGTAGTTCGTTTACCATTAAGACAATAAACAATAAAATACAGACAGCTAGCATGATGTTATTCCATAACGGATTACGATACTGTTTTTCTACTCGCTTTGAATTTAAAAGCCAAAGTAGCGACAGAGCTAAAAATGGCATAAATAACGCTCCTAACGCCCCGTATGCCATAATAAGGCCAACAGGCTTTCCAATAAACAATAAAAGCATGGAAGGAAATGTTAACCAGATTAAATACGCACGGTATGGTTTGGTTTTCTCCACGACGACCCCTGGATTTTTCGCCTCTTTTTTCATAATGCGAACAAAATCAGCAAATAGATATGGTACACCGTTCCATACCCCTAACAATGACGTAAAGGAAGCTGCCCAAAAACCGATTAAAAACAGCCAGCGCATCGGTTCATTAAAGCGCTCGCCTAGCATACTCGATAACTGAATAAGACCTTGTTCACCACTCAACGTTATGCCTGTCCCAAATAAAAACTCCGCTCCTACTACGAGAAGAGACAGCGTAAAGATAGCGGTTACAATATAAGCAACAGCTGAATCAAGGCGCATAATTGAAATCCACGAACGATGGTTCCAGCCTTTTTCACGAATCCAGTATCCGTAAGAAGCCATTGTAATAGAACCACCTACTCCTCCAATTAAAGCTAGAGCGTTCATCAGCGATCCTTCAGGTACTTTTGGTACCATGCCTCCAGCAAGTGCTGTTAAATTTGGAGATAGTAATATGGCAGTGCCTACAACCGTAACAAACATGATGCCAACAAAAACAGTCATTAGCTTTTCAACCAATGCATATCTCCCATTCCAAACTAATAAAAAACCAATAAGTGCATGAATAATAGCCCAAGCCCAAAGCGGGAGCTGAGGAAATAACGCATGCATGGCTAAGGCACATGATGATGAAACAGCAGCTCCAAATACAAACCCCCAAAGGACTGAATACACTCCAAAATAGCTGGTAGCCCATTTCCCCATTGAATTCCAGCCTTCTAAAATAGTTTGTCCAGTTGACAATTGCCATCTTCCTACGCCTTCATTTAAGTAGTACTTTAAAATGGCCCCTACTACAATAGCCCATGCGAACGTCATCCCAAGCGTCGCCCCCGCTACTAATGCGGCTACTAAATCCCCTGCTCCTACACCCGTTGCAGCCGTAATCAATCCCGGACCTACTTTTGAAAGTCGACTCCTCAGCCGAGTAGGTGCTTCATTCGTATGTAATTCTACAGTCATACAATTCCCTCCTTTGTTTTACTAGACTCTCGTTATCTATTATACTATTTTTTGTAAATTTTAGAAAGTTTAGATTTTTCAACCCTTTCGATACTTTATTTATCATTGACGCTTTTTTCTTTTTTCTACTATACTGAAATGATGAACTCTTAATGAAACAAGGTGAATCTATGGACTTTAAAATTAATTTCTTATCATTTTACGTCATCCAAGTAGATGGTAAAGACGAGCAAGCAGACAAACGCTACAAGCATTTTCAAACGCTGAATACAGAAGAATACGAAGAAAGCTCAATTAAAGACTTCTTAGACGGTGAGTTTAAAAAAATTGTTAAACGTAAGGTTGAACGCCATCCAAAAGCTGAACAAGTTCCTACAAAGCTTGGTTACTTTGTCACGGAACCTGGGCACGCATTAGATTCTAATCCTAACTATAATTTATTTCATCGCACGCGCTTTGCAACGGCAAAGGAGGAATTTGAGGAAAATAGCGAACAGTTTATTCACGCATATTTAGATACCGCAGCTGTACGAGGCGGTGCTTTTTTAGTTATATCCGCTGTACCGCGCAAATATTTCGATCAGGCGTTTGTATTTATTTTAAAATGTGATTTTGAGCCCAAAGTTGCCTCAATCACCGATGAATCAACGCTCATTCGCCATGTCGAAATGGCCATTACAACCAAGAACATGAAGTCTATTCAATACCCATACATGCCTGAAGAAGGCATGGTCGAAGAAAGCGAACTTGTCATCCACCAAGCGTCTCACGCTCGTTACTTTGAAGACTTCTTGAAATTTATTGACTACAACGAGCCGATGCCTGAGATTATGAAAACACAAGTGATGGATATGGTGCGTGAACACGTCAGCGAAACGTTTGAAGCAGAAAGCGTAGAACTTGAACAGTTTGAGTCGGACATGGAACTGTGGGCAACAAGTGAAAAGCGTGAGCTCCAAGAACGTTTGGATACCCATCAAGTTATGGAAGCTGCTGCTCATATCGTCGAGCATACGCCTGATGCCGAGCTTAAAATGAAGCTTGGCGAAACGGAGATTAAAGGACTGTTAGCGGATTTCGGGGAAAATATTCACTTAGCGAAAGTGAACGGACGCTACGTGGCGTTAATTGAAGCAGAATCGATTTTGTTTGAAAAAGGCGCGTCTCCGATTGAGTTTCATAAGCCTGGGGATTTGCACGGGATTATTGAGAAAATCAGCAGTAAGCGCTGGGAAGAATGAGCCAAAAATAATAAACGGACGCATCTATTTTTTACTTTACTTGCAATACTGAACTGTTTCTGTTATTCTTAAGAAGAATTATTTTTGTTCGGTAAGGATTGACAAGTTAACAACTTTCGTCTGAAGATTTGAGCAAGAATAGTAACACAATGTGTGCAAAGCACACGAGGAGGCAACAACAATGGAACAAGGTAAAGTAAAATGGTTTAACGCAGAAAAAGGTTTTGGATTCATCGAGCGCGAAAACGGAGACGATGTATTCGTACATTTCTCAGCAATCCAAAGCGAAGGTTTCAAATCTTTAGATGAAGGTCAAGCTGTAACTTTTGAAGTAGAGCAAGGTCAACGTGGACCTCAAGCTACTAACGTTCAAAAAGCGTAATTAATACGGACATCTATGTACAGACTCTACTTGTAGAGTCTGTTTTTAATTTACATTGAAATTTGGACATAATAAAAACCCTACTCACGAATGAATAGGGAACATCAAAACACAGATAGTAACTGGTAAAGAAAATGGTAAACTTAGTATAGCATAGTATTCTTATAATACCTAATTTTTTATTACACATCTCATGATAATCAGTAACTAACCATCCACTGCGATATCCGCCCTCTCCCTCTTTCTCCTCGTCTTAACTTTCACTTATTTGTACAGTTACAATAATTTGTTTACATTCTACTTTAAATATTCTCAAAATACAGTATTTTAAGCTCATGCCTTTTTTAACTAATGGCACATTAAACAAACAATCACTACTTTAGACTCAACTGTAAGAGCTATTTCAGATGGCTCAATAGAAAATGCAGATACAAGCTTTTGGGACACGCTTGCCTCCCAAACAACTCGCCCTTCTGGAGAAGACGAGTAATAAAAATTATCACAGGAAAGCGACTGATAGGCTCTTTCCTTTTTTTCTATTTATAACAATTGTACCCTTTTCCCTTTGCTGAACTATTGATGAAAAGCCTTAGCTCCTACCTCTCCTCTCACCTTTTGCTTCCATTGCTCTATTTTTAAGTGTGATATAGCACAAAACACTCTCCCATTCTAAGTAAACATGATGAAACAATAGAAATGTTCAAAAAACATTGACTATCTTTTCTTTTGTTGATATGATTTTTCTATTGGTTTTTGAGCCAATGTTAAATTGAATATTCCCCAAGCAATGATTGTTGTGGATAACACTACAACAGGAGCAGCTTCTGGAGAGACCGCTTAGGCGGCGCCGAAGGATTCACAATCTCAGGCAAAAGGACAGAAGAGTAACGATACATACGTATGTTATTCGATGACCTATTCGAGATTGGATTCTTCCAATCTCTTTTTTTATTTTCTATATTATTTTTGAGGTGATTATTATGCAACAAAAGCGCGCTGTGGTTAGCGTAATTGGACAAGATCAAGTAGGGATTATTTCAAGCGTCACAACTGTCTTATCAAATCAAGGTGTTAACATCCTCGATATTAGTCAGACAATATTACAAGATTTCTTTACGATGATGATGATTGTCGATGTATCAGCTATTGAATTAAACTCGCTACAACATTCTTTAAATAACGTTAGCGAAGAGCTTGGTTTAAAAATTCACGTGCAGCTTGAAGAAACGTTTCAAGCTATGCATCGCGTATAAAAGGAGGAATAAATATGAGTATTGCTTTAACAGAAATGATGGAAACCATCCGAATGGTTCAAATGGAGAACCTCGATATCCGTACAGTAACAATGGGTATCAGTTTAAGAGACTGTGCTGATTCTAACTTTGAAACAATGAATCAAAATGTCTACAACAAAATTGTTTCATATGCAGGTGAATTAAAAGAAACTGCTGAACAGGTTGAAAAAGAATATGGAATTCCAATTGTAAATAAGCGTATTTCAATTACTCCTATCGCAGAGATTTTAGGTCATGCAACGGTTGAACAAACAATCACGCTCGCTAAAACATTAGACCGTGCTGCACAACAGGTTGGTGTCGATTTTATCGGAGGCTTCTCAGCTCTTATTCATAAAGGAATTTCAAAGAGTGATCAAACGTTGCTAGACGCGTTACCTGAAGCTCTTAGCGTAACAGAACGCGTTTGTTCTTCAATCTCAGTAGCCACCACTCGTACCGGTATTAATATGGATGCTGTAAAACAGCTCGGCGTTATTATTAAAGAAGCGGCTAACCGTACAAAAGATCGTGATGGCATTGCTTGCGCCAAGCTGGTTGTGTTCTGTAACCCTGTTGAAGATAATCCATTTATGGCCGGGGCTTTTCACGGCTCAGGTGAAGGTGAAGTGGTCTTAAACGTAGGTGTTAGTGGCCCTGGTGTTGTTTTAAATGCACTAAAACGTCATCCTAATGCTGATTTAGGTGAGGTATCTGAAGTAATTAAAAAGACGGTATTTAAAATTACGCGCGCTGGTGAGTTAATTGGACGCGTAGTGGCTGAACGACTAAACGTTCCCTTTGGCATCATGGATTTATCACTGGCTCCTACTAATGCTATTAACGACAGCGTTGCTGAAATTTTAGAAGAAATTGGGTTAGAACGTGTGGGTACTCATGGTACAATTGCTGCGTTAGCACTTATGAACGATGCTGTGAAAAAAGGAGGCGCAATGGCTAGCTCTTACGTTGGTGGTCTAAGTGGGGCTTTTATTCCGGTCAGTGAAGATAACGGGATGATTAAAGGTATTACCGACGGTTCTCTAAATCTATCAAAACTTGAAGCGATGACCTGCGTATGTTCTGTTGGTTTAGATATGATTGCTTTAACAGGAGATGTTAGTCCTGCTACGCTTTCAGGAATGATTGCTGATGAAGCGGCAATTGGAATGATTAACAAAAAAACAACCGCAGTACGCGTTATCCCTGTTCCCGGTAAAAGTGAAGGTGAAATGGTAGAATTCGGTGGTCTTCTAGGACGAGCTCCAGTCATGGGTGTTAACCCTTATAGCTCTGAGCGATTAGTAAATCGCGGTGGACGAATTCCTGCTCCCCTACAAGCATTGATTAATTAAGTAAAAAGAGTCAGCGTAATCATTACTCTTCACGCTGACTCTCTTTATACACTTGCAGACAAGATTTGCAAATGCAAGAATGACTAGATTTTGCTTTTAACGCATCTGGAAACTCTTCTTCTGCGCACCAGCAAGTAAACTCTTCTTCTTTTAAAACATGCTGACATCCATTCTTTTTTCCACACAGTGGACAGGTTATGTTAATCATAACTCACTCTTTCTTTACATCCCAATGTGTAGCTTTATCAAAGATCGGCTTCCATATGCGCTCCGGTAAATAGCCAACTCCGTAGGAAGAACCAAGACCCATTGTTGATACAATAAGATGACGACATCCTTTTTCCCAAAACCTGCTGCTTGCTTTCACCTTTACATCCTGAATCTTTCTGCGCTGCATAACCGTTGTTTTTCGAGTAATAAACTGCGATCGAATACTTAAAAATTCATGGGTCATCGCTACGCCTCCTTGGTGATATCCAAACCATGTTAACAACGAAGTAGCTAACAAAATGACAACCACTCCCCACACAAGCTGAACTTTCCAAAAGCTGATTGCTACTGCTGCAATGCAAGCTGTAATGAAGACATATGATAGCTTATACCATACATAATTGCGCACTACGTTTGGCTTAAACTCAAGGTAACGATAAGTAGGAAGATACTCTGAAAAAACCTCCGTTATTTCCTTTTGTTTTAAAAATGGGTGTAAATACACTTTTTGCTCTAAATCAGAAGTTACGACTTTTAACGAAATGGCTCCCCAACCAAATAAACGCTGAAGCAAACCTTCTTCAACTGTAACCGCCTTAATTTTTTCAAAAGGAATCGTAAGCGAGCTTTTGTTTAATAGCCCGTATTGAACTTGAAGGTGCTTTTCATAGCGCTCCACCATAAAATTACCAAAGCGGATTACGTACAAGATAATAGAAAGTATATATGCTATGCATAAAATAAAAAATACTAATATGATAATAGCTAATATAGACTGCGTAACAATCTGTTCATAAGCATCTTGAATCCACGGGTTGATTAAGTCATCCACGTATTCGTATAGTACACCCAGTCCAGCAAAGATATAGCCAAAGTTCGCCGATAGCGCAGCAGCAATCACTAAGCGACTGGTGGGCACCTTTAATGTTTTAATGATTTGTTTTCTTTCAGGACTCTCTTCTACTGAAAAAGACTCCCCTGCTTGCAGCATTGTTTTTAACTCATGGGCGTCTTTCATTAAAACACCTGGTAAATCGACTTCTGCACCCATTCCTGTTCCACCTGCTGTTTCAATACGAAGCCGTGCCAGTTTAACTAGGCGAAACAGAAAAGGCTGATCAATTTGAATCGATTGAATACGCGTTCGTTGGATAAAACTATTTTCTTTTTTAAAGACTCCTTTTTTAATTCGAATTTCTTTTTCTGTAACTTCGTAGCGAAATGTTTGCCATTTAACAAATGCAAAAAACAAGCTGATACCTATAATAATTAAACCAACCCACCAGTATGTCAGTACTTTATCTCGCTGAAGAATGATTAAAAATGCAAATGGTAAAATATTGTCTTTTATGTACTTTGCAGCTTGAACAATAACGGCAAGTGGGTGCAGCTTTTTATTCATATTCGTCCTTCACCTCTGCCATCTTTGCGATTGTTTCGCGTAAATTATTTGCGTCTTCTGATTGTAGTGCCGGAAATTCAAGAAATCCTGCAGCTGTTACAACATTAATTGAAGCCAGACCGTATTTACGCAAAATTGGCCCCGTTGATGTTTCCACATGTTGAACCTTCACAATCGGCACTTTTGTATGATTCCAGATAAACAAACCTTTTTGTACTTCGATATGCGTCTCTGTTAGTTGATACGAATACACTTTCATGTAAATGCTCGGAGCGATGACAACATAAACAATAAAGCTAACGATTAGCAGAGCTCCAGAAACCCAAAAAATCCAGATCCACCAATTAAAAAAATAGACAAGAACATAATAACCAATCGTTCCTGCTAACCACAATATATGTGGCAATAACGCTTGAATTCTCATTGCGCTTTTTGCTTCGGAAGGTAGCTTCCCCTGTAAATGTGTAATTTCCATATGTATATCCTCTCAATTCATGTATTCTTTCTTCTTAAACGCTTGAGCTGCCCAAAAAGTTTCAATAATATGTATTTTTTCATATTTTTTCTAATTTGTATACAAAAAGAGAGTAGGACATACCAAAACAAATTTTCAACAAGACGAACACTCCCTTTTCTCACCTCCTTACATTGTCACAACATGTTCGTTTTATTGCGCTACGGCCACT
>NZ_BCVD01000104.1 GCF_001591565.1 Priestia flexa NBRC 15715
AGGTTTATCATTGGCTGAAATCCTTATATCCCAGCCTCTCAATCATGAAGTTAGATTTAGCGACTACCACCATAAATATTACCTGCAGAAGAAGTAATAGTGCCATTGTTGACATTCAACGTATAGGATAGCCCGCCAGAACCAGACCATGTTGAAAGGTTAAACGTGTTTCCGTTAAAGAGTTTATAAATAGAAACGTTGTTGAATGTTAGCGGTACCCCACTTAAACAAGTAGTTGGTGCTTGGTTTGTTTTCGCCATATAAACTGCAGCGTTTACAGCTCCTGGCTGCGTAACGACCATTAATCATCCATTTAAATGCTTCGTCTACATCCGTACTGCCTCCCATGTAGACTTGTCCGAAAGTCGTGGTTGTCGCTTTATCAACTGAACTGCCCTTTGTATAGAGCGTATAGTTAGCTGCTGCAGCTGAGGTTGGTAAGGTAGATAGAAGTAGTCCTCCTGTTAAAGCGATGCATGTGATCATACGTTTACCAAAGTGGTTTCTCTACAGATAATTAATCTATAATGGGTGTATATGGTTGAATGAACCTGTGTTAAACAACCACTAAAATAGAGAGAGTGATAACATGAGTCAATTTCCTGAGTTTAAAGAACAAACAGTATTAATTACAGGTACCTCAAGCGGGTTTGGTTTACTTAGCGCGTATCACCTTGCCAAAGCTGGATATAATATCATCGCTTCAATGCGCAATTTAGAAAAGAAAAGTGCTCTGCTAAGGATGTTAGAAAAAGACAAGTTAAAGGAGAGGGTAACGTTTGTTGAACTAGACGTTACGTCTCAGCGTTCAGTTGACCAGTTAACTGCATTTTTAGATAAGGGTAACGGGGTTGATGTGTTAATTAATAACGCAGGATTTGCGTTTGGTGGTTTTAGCGAAGAAATTCATATAGATGAATACAAAGAGCAGTTTGAAACGAACGTATTCGGTGTCATGAGGGTGACTCAAGCGGTGCTTCCGTTTATGCGAGAAAAGCGCAGGGGTAAAATTATTAATATTAGCAGCATCAGTGGGTTAATCGGCTTTCCGGGATTATCGCCGTACGTATCTTCTAAACACGCACTCGAAGGATATAGTGAAAGTTTACGGCTTGAGTTAAAGCCGTTTGGAATTGATGTTGCTTTAATTGAACCAGGTTCTTATGCGACGAATATTTGGACAACAGGTAAGAAGGTATCGAAGCATTCGTTGAATGAAGGATCTCCTTACCACGCTTATATGCGCGCAATTGAGAATGAGCTACAGGCTGGTGAGAAAAACCTTGGTGACCCTGATCAAGTTGTTTCTTTACTTCTTTCTTTGTGTAACCAATCTCAGATAAAAAAACTTAGATATCCTGTTGGTAAAGGGGTCAAGTTATCCATATCGGTAAAGCGTATGCTTCCGTGGAACGTTTGGGAGAGAGTCATCATTAAAAAGTTGTTGAAATAAGACATTAAGAGCTTTTACATAAGTGAAAGACTTTTTAGGGTTTGCATGCCAAATTCTTCTATCGTATACTGAGTTAATTAACGAAAAATTAAAAATTATGAAACGGTTAAGGAGGACAACATGAGTGAACCCAATATTGTAAGAAGTGGCCCTAATCATTATATTTGTGAAATAGGTGCTGCGAAGAAAATTGACGAGTATATAGCAAGTTTTTCTAGACCAGTAGTTTTTACAGGATTCAAATCATTTGATGCTTTTAATCAATACGGTGTATTGCCTGAACATATTCCAGTTATCCAGCATAAAGGGTATTGTTATGATGAAGATATTCATACCTATGCAAAAGAACTTTATAACGTTGATTTGGTAATTGGAATTGGTGGAGGTATTGTACTAGATAGTGCAAAATCATTAGCGGATTATTTAGACGTTGAAGTTATTCTTGTGCCAACGATTCCTGGAACATGTGCAGCAACAACGCCTCTTAGCGTGATGTATGATGGAGACGGGCAGTACGTTCGCGTTGATTACCATAAGAGAGCGAGCTTTTTAACAGTTGTAGACCCAAAGCTTTTACTTTCATCTCCTGTTAACTATGTTAAAAGCGGCATTGGAGATACTCTAGCAAAATGGTACGAAGCAGATGCGATTATTCGAAACACGAAAAACGCACATGAACTTTCAGCAATGGTATATTCAGGTCTTAATCAAGCAAAATATATTAGAGATATATTGATGGCAGATAGCGAAGCTGCTATTAAAAATTTACAAGAACAGAAGGTTACCCCGGCATTTACGAGGGTAGTAGAATCCATTATTATGATTGCTGGAACCGTTGGAGGATTTGCGGTTCAGTACGGGCGGGTATCAGGTGCTCACGCAGTTCATAATGGACTTAGCTTTGTTGAAGAAGCTCATCATGTTCTTCATGGTCAAAAAGTGACATATGGTATTTTGGTTCAGCTCATGTTAGAAAACCAATTAGAAGTGGTCAAAGAACTTATACCGTTTTACGAAGCATTAGGGTTTCCGCGCACGCTCTCAGACTTAGGGATTAAAGAAAAAGAAGAAGCTAAACAGCTAGTAGCAACTCATGCAATTAAGGAAGAAGAAGCTCTTCGCTTTATTGGGGATTTTACAAAAGAAGAAGTAATAAATGCAATGGACCAAGTAGAGGACTTCACATTAAGCACACGTCTATAAAGGCAATGAATGAAAGGTATGAAAAAATGCCTCTTAAAAGAGAACAATTTTTCATGCCTTACGTTGTTTTTAGACGTTTATATTCACTAATAAACGTTGAGGGATCTGCTTGAATTTCATATTTGAAAACACCTTGATGAGTATGTAAATACAGTAATCCTTTTTCTGAAGAAAAGGGTTTATATGAAATGTCCAAAACTTGTTCTAGCGTGAAAGACCGCGCGTTACACTTTACTTGAGTAGTGAAAAGCTGGAGTTCGTACTCTTGTTTTATATAATATTGCTGAAAGCGATCAACTTTTCTAACCACATATGAATACATAATGCTGGAAATTAGCATAGTGTAGACTCCCTTCTAAAGGTTTTTGTAGGGCTATGATAGCATGAGAGTGTCAAAAAGCGAAACATTTGACAATGAAACTTACATTTTCTAAAATGATAGTAATTATAGGATGTTGCTCTAAGGGGAGTAGCTTTTACAATAAGGTCGTCAGTACAGAGCATATGCTCTCGGCTTTGTTGGAAACGAGTTCGTTGTTAGCAAGACCTTACCAATAAGCAGGTAGAGGTCTTTTAGGTTATGAACATGCCGCTACCTAATTGGTAACGGCTATTTGCATATTTAAACATAAGGTTGGGGATTTTGTGAAACTATTATCATTACAAATGTCAGCGTATATTCAAAAAGAGGTGGAACAGCTTCAAGAAAAACTTTCACCTTTTACGAAGAAAGTATCACGCTATATGTTTTGGTCACTGCCTCTCATCGCAGTTTCTGTCTTCAATTTAGGGTTTATGCTTTTTACAGATCCTGTTACTCGTGAAGCGCTACCGATGTTAGGTATATATGCTCTGATTGGAGCAATTGGTATGGCGTTATCAAGAGAAACGAAATTAAAGCGTAAAGAAATGCGGAAGGTAGGAGCAGAATACGCAATTGAGCGCATTCAAAAAAGTGAAGTAGTCTCTTCATATCGTAAAGAAGAATACATTGAGCGAATTAAAGCACAGCCGCTTGCAATGATGGCTCATTTTATCCAGTTCTTAAGCGAGGAAGAAAATAGAATGAAACGTGCAAATATGTAACTTTGTAATGACAGGTATTCCTTAGTGAGTACCTGTTTTTTTATATAATAAAAAATATGTTAGGTTTTTTTACATGAAAATTGAATTTATTTATGATATACTGTAACTAGTTTCAATTTTCTAAAAAATGAAACGTTAGATTTTTTGTCAAGGGGTGGAAGAAGAAATGACGGTTTTACAAACTACTGAGCAAGACAACAGCGTCGCATTGCGTCGAGACGTCAAGTTTCTTGGACAACTACTAGGAAATGTATTAATTTATGAGGGTGGACAAGAGTTACTTAATAAAGTTGAAAAAATACGTGAAGTGGCAAAAATACTTCGTGAACATAATAATCAGGATATCTATGAACAGTTAAAATCTGAAATAACAAGCATTGAAGATCCAATGAGACAGCAAGTCATTCGTGCATTTTCTGTTTATTTTCATCTAGTTAATATTGCGGAACAAAACCACCGCATTCGCCGCAAGCGCGAGTATCAGCAGCAAGAAGAAGCAAACATACAGCCTGGATCACTTGAAAAAGCAGTAAGTGATTTGAAAAATAGTGGCGTAACAGCGGACGTTATTACAAAACTTCTTGAAACGCTGTCTTTAGAGTTAATTATTACAGCGCATCCAACAGAAGCAACGAGAAGAAGCGTGCTGGACATCCATAAGCGAATTGCTGATATTTTACAAGCGTTTGAACAAAAATCAGTAACAAAACGTGAACGGGAAGAGTTAGAAGAGCAGCTTTTTAACGAAGTCATGATTTTATGGCAAACGGCTGAACTACGAGATCGTAAGCCGCGCGTAATGGACGAAGTGGCAAATGGATTATACTATTTTGATGAAACGTTGTTTGAAGTATTACCACATATTCATCAAGAGCTGGAGGATTCATTGAAACGCTACTATCCTGAGCAGCAGTGGCAAGTGCCAAACGTTCTGCGTTTTGGATCTTGGATTGGTGGAGACAGAGATGGTAATCCAAACGTAACGCCAAAGGTAACGTGGCAAACCTTAACAAAGCATCGTAGCGTAGCGGTTCGTAAGTATAGAGCAGCTTTATTGAATTTAAGGGAGCGCCTAAGTCAATCAACAAAGCGAGTTTTAATTTTAGAAGATTTAGTGCAATCGGTTGAACAAGAAAAACAGCTTTTGCCTCAAAAGAAAAGATGGCGCGTGCCTCATGAGGTATATCGCTGTAAATTAACGATTATGCTTCATAAGTTAGAACATGTTGGACAAGAAGGTGGGTATAAGCAGGCTGACGAGCTACTTAATGATATTAAGCTTATTCAAAAAAGCTTACGTTTACATCATCCGATGCAATATGAATTGAAAAGCGTTCGTCAATTAATTCGTCAAGTAGAATTGTTTGGCTTCCATTTAGCAACGCTTGATATTCGAAATCATAGCGGTGAACATGAAGCAGCAATTAAAGAGATTTTATATTCAGTTGGCATTGTAGAAGACTATTCTTCCTTGACAGAAAAAGAAAAGTTGGAGCTGCTAAGCGGAATCTTACAAGATCCTCGTCCGCTTATTTCGTTCACTGAAGACTATTCGCCAGAAACAAAGCAAATAATTGAAGCGTTTCAAATGATTAAGCGTGCACATGAAGAATTCGGAAAGCGTTCGATTGAAGTCTACTTAATTAGCATGACCCAATCAGCTAGCGATTTATTAGAAGTAATGGTTTTGGCAAAAGAAGCAGGAATCTATCGTTTGCATGCCAACGGAGAAATTGAAAGTTATTTAAACGTTGCCCCTTTATTAGAAACGATTGATGACTTAACGGCTGGGCCAAAAATTATGGAAGAGCTATTCCAACTTGATTTTTATCGAAAACATTTGGCAGAACAAAATGATTTACAAGAGATTATGCTGGGGTATTCTGATGGAAGCAAGGATGGCGGAACGTTAACAGCAAACTGGAAGCTCTACAAAGCTCAGCAGGAAATTCATGATATGGCGAAGCGCTATAACGTACGCCTTAAATTTTTCCATGGTCGAGGTGGATCTCTTGGTCGAGGCGGTGGTCCATTAAACCGAAGTATTTTATCGCAACCTGCTGAAACGCTAGGAGACGGCGTTAAAATTACAGAGCAAGGAGAAGTATTATCCTCTCGCTATTCGCTATACGACATTGCGCACCGAAGCCTAGAACAAGCGGTTTCAACCTTGCTAACAGCAGCTGCCAAAGTGTCGTCTGAAGCTGAACAAACGGATATTCGTACATCTCAGTGGGAAGAAGCGATGAACATTGCATCAAAAGAAGCGCTTGCTCATTATCAGCATCTTGTGTTTGAAGATCCAGACTTTTTAACATACTTTAAACAAGCAACACCGTTACCAGAGTTAGGTGCTCTTAACATTGGATCTCGTCCAATGAGTCGAAAAGGCAGTGACCGTTTTGAAGACCTGCGAGCTATTCCATGGGTATTTGCTTGGACACAAAGTCGACAGCTTTTGCCTGCTTGGTATGCAGCTGGAACGGGTCTTGTACATCTTATCAAAAAAGAAGGAAGTCTTTCTCTACTGCAGCAAATGTATAAAGAGTGGCCATTTTTCCGCTCAACAATTGATAATTTGCAGATGGCTTTAACGAAAGCAGACTTAATGACTGCGAAAAACTATACTTCAATGGTTGAAGACAAAGCGATTGCTGATCGAATTTTCGGAGCGATTGAGAAAGAGTATACCGAAACGAAAGAAGCAATTCTACAAATTACGGATCAAGAAGAATTAATGGAGCACCTACCGAATATTCAATCGTCTATTCGATTGCGAAATCCATACGTTGATCCGCTAAGCTTCTTCCAAGTCGAACTTATTTCCAAACTTCGTCAAGCAGATGAAGAGCAGGCTGATAGACTTCTACAAGAAGTGTTATTAACTATTAATGGAATTGCAGCCGGCTTGCGTAATACAGGCTGATTTTCTAGCGTATGATGCCCCAAAAAGTGGAGAAGCTAACGGGGTATCAAGCTGGAGGTGATAACATGAGCAATGCAAAAGGACGTTCAAAGAAAAATTTACCGACTGATGCCAATCATGTAAATGCTCAGGAGAAAGCTGAGCAAATGCGTATGACAGATGAGCGCAATCAAAAGCATAATGATGGTCGCAAATACGATGGGAAAATCTAAATGCGCTCTCACAAAAAAACCTTCTACTCTTATCTGGAGAGCAGAAGGTTTTTTTTAGCTATTTAAGATGGCATCAATCTGGCGAAGTTCATCTTGCGTAAATGAACGTTTATGAAGGGCTGCAACGTTCTCTTCAATTTGACTTACGCGACTTGCTCCTATGAGGGCAGAGGTAATATTTCCATCTCTTAACACCCAAGAAAGAGCCATTTGAGCTAAGCTTTGATCTCGTTTCTGTGCAATTTGATGAAGTCTTTGCACTTGATTAACCACCTTTGCAGTTACGCGCTCCGCATCTAAAAAGCCGGTTTCTTTTGCTGCTCTCGAGTCTTGTGGAATGCCGTATATGTATTTATTCGTAAGCAACCCTTGCTCAAGCGGACAAAATGCAATGGAGCCAACCTGATGATCTGCTAGCACATCTTGGAGTCCGTCCTCTATCCAACGATTAAACATTGAGTAGCTTGGCTGATGAATGAGAAGGGGTGTGCCGAGTTCATTTAAAATATGCACAGCTTCTTTTGTTTGCTCCGCGCTATAGCTTGAAACACCTATATATAGCGCTTTTCCTTGTTTTACAATTAAATTAAGCGCTTGCATGGTTTCTTCAAGAGGGGTATTAGGGTCAGGGCGATGAGAATAGAAAATATCAACATATTCAAGGCCCATGCGCTTTAAACTTTGATCTAAACTAGCAACAAGGTATTTTTTTGATCCCCATTCTCCATATGTACCTTCCCACATTCGATAGCCCGCTTTTGTAGAGATAATTAATTCATCTCGATAAGAGGAAAAGTCTTCATTTAACATTTTTCCAAACATCTCTTCAGCAGAGCCTGGTGGTGGTCCATAGTTGTTTGCTAAATCGAAATGAGTAATTCCTAAGTCAAAAGCCCGTCTTAGCATGGCTTTTCCATTTTCAAACGAATCTACCCCCCCCCGAAATTATGCCAAAGTCCCAGTGACAGTGCGGGAAGCAGTAAGCCAGAGTTTCCACACCTGTTATAAATCATTTCTTTGTACCGCTGTTCATTTGCGCTGTAAGCCATCACACATGTCCCCCTTTTGTTTAATGAAATCGCTTTAATCATAATAGGGAAATCAAAAAATGTCACTTAATTTATCTTTTGGATTAGCATTAATAAAAGAATAGTTCATGATAAAATGATAATAAAGCATAGACAAAAGAGGGGGGAATAAGGATGGAAATAGAAAAATACGACGTAGTAAGGTTAACAGAAACATTTCCGGTTATAAAAGAACTTATCCAACTCACAGAAACCTGCTGGATGAACCCAAACAAGCAGTCTTTTCAACTACATAAACAAAAGATGCCACTAACTGAGCAGGACGTTAAGGATGCAGAATCAAGGCTTGACCGGTTTGCACCTTATTTACAGAATGTTTTTCCCGAAACGAAAGAAACAAAGGGAATAATTGAGTCACCTTTGATTGCCATTCCTACAATGAAATCGCGTTTAGAAAGCCGTTTTAGCCAACAAATCGAGGGAGAACTTCTGCTTAAGTGTGACCATGACTTGCCCATTTCGGGGTCAATTAAAGCGCGAGGTGGCATTTATGAAATTTTAAAGTATGCTGAAGACTTAGCTATTAAACATAACATGCTTTCGTTTGAAGATGATTACCGAAAGTTTGATAGTGAAAAATTTCGTTTGTTTTTTCAGCAGTATACAATCGCGGTAGGATCGACTGGGAATTTAGGATTAAGTATTGGAATAATTAGTGCTAAGCTTGGCTTTCAAGTAACCGTTCACATGTCAGCTGATGCCAAGCAATGGAAAAAAGATTTGTTAAGAAGTAAAGGGGTAACGGTTATCGAGTACACAGATGACTACAGTAAAGCTGTAGAAGAAGGGCGTAAGCAGTCATCACTTGATCCAATGTGTTATTTTGTAGATGATGAAAATTCAAAGCATTTATTTTTAGGTTATGCTGTAAGCGCCATTCGTTTGAAAAAGCAGCTTGCTGCAATGAAGGTCAAAGTAGACAAAAACCATCCTTTATTCGTGTATTTACCGTGTGGAGTTGGAGGTGGTCCAGGCGGAGTGGCTTTTGGCTTAAAGCTTATGTATGGCGATGATGTTCGCTGCTTTTTTGCTGAGCCAACCCACGCACCTTGTATGTTGTTAGGTTTAGCAACAAATCTTCATGATAAAATTTCTGTGCAAGATATTGGTCTTGATAATATAACTGAAGCAGATGGATTAGCCGTAGGAAGGCCATCAGGGTTTGTTGGTCAAGTAATTGGTCCAGTTCTAGAGGGGAGCTACACAATCAGTGATGATGAAATGCATCGATTGTTAGCAGAGTTGGCTGATAGCGAAGGAATTGAATTAGAGCCATCAGCACTAGCCGGTATGATGGGACCAGTAATGACAAACAGAAAGCTGTCTCGACAAACACTTGAACATGCGACTCATATTGTATGGGCAACAGGTGGAAGCATGGTACCACTAGCAATAAAAAAAGAGTACTATGAAAAGGGAAAACTGGCTTTAAGGAGATGATAAAAACTCCCCTCATGCATATGAGGGGAGTTTTTATAATGCTACATAATAAGATTCAATAATAGCTTCATCGGAGTGAGGAATATACTCTCCTTTTACAATTTGAGACCCGTTGATACAGCCGCTGGTTAATAAAATAACATCATTTGCTCCTCCAAGCTCTAAGGATTTTAAGACTCCTTCTCTTCTCGTTGGAGCTCGGTGAAGGTTCGAAGCATTGGGATGAGCAAATCCTGTAAATACTTGGTCAATGATATCGTTAGGGTTATGAAAGCCAGGATGGTCAACGGTAACAACAACTTCATCCACTTGTCCCTCAATGATGCTGGCCATTTTGGGCATTTTGTTAAAGTCTCGGATGCCAATTCCAGCAATCATCACAATTAAACGATTATATGTTAATTTTTTTACTTCTTGCAAAAGTCGAGTTAGAGCTACAGGCGTATGAGCATAGTCAAGGATAATCTTTTGATTTTGTGGCCCTTCAATTACTTGGAAACGCCCTTCAGGACTAGCGAGCTGTGGTAGAACGTTAAGAATATCCTCAATGTGAAAATTAAGCAGTAGCGCTGTACCGATAGCTGATAGCACATTAGCAATATTATATTCGCCAAACACAGGGACGGTTACTGGATAAATGTTGTCGTTATAATGAAGCTCAAACGTTGTTCCTTTTTCTTCTACGCTGATAGAATCAGCACGCAGCGTTGCGTTGGAGTTCTTGTTGAGACTATAAGTAACCATTGGATTTTTAAATAGTTGAAGCAAATCTTTTCCCATCAAATCATCATCAACGTTTATAACAGCCGTTTTGGCTTGTTCAAATAGCTTCATTTTACAGTTTTTATAGTGTTCCATCGTTTTATGATACTCAAGGTGTTCTTCTGAGAAATTTGTATGAATAGCGACATCGAATAAAATTCCTTCAACGCGCTTTTGATCAATGGCAATGGATGAAACCTCCATGACAGCTGCCTCATCTCCGAATGTTTCTAGGTCATGAAAAATTTGGTGCAAATCAATTGATTCAGGCGTTGTGGGGGTGCTTTTTTGATAGGTTAATTTTTTATGTGAAGACCAAATCCCCGTCGTGCCAATTGAACCTGTTGGTAATCGGAGTAGCGTTAATAATGAACGTACGTAAGCTGCTACTGTTGTTTTCCCGTTTGTACCAGTTACGCCAATTGTTTTGAGCTTTTCATCCGCTTGTTGGAAATAGAACTTAGAAATCTTTGCCATTGTTTTTCGAACATCATCTACAACGATAAACGTACAGTGCGGATACTTATCATGAAGTTGTTGAAAACAACGATGAACGGATCCAAAGACTCCTACAGCTCCTTTTTGAATAGCTTCTTCTATAAATTGATATCCGTCCGCGTTTTCGCCTTTCATGCTAAAAAATAATGACGCGTTTTTGACATGTTTCGAGTGATAAGCGAGATGTAAGACGCGCTGAGAAGTTGGGCCGACTAGTTGCTTAATTTGAATGTCAGGTAACTGTTCAAAGTTTAGTATCATGATTTTCCTCACCATTTAGTTTATTTTACAAGTTAACTTGCAGAAATTACCGTTTATAATGTTCTTACTATTTGTCAGTTTGAATTGAACTATTCGCAAGAACATATATGAACCATACAAAATATCTAAATAGAATTTCAAATTCTGACTCTTTTCCCTTAAAATAAGAGTGATAAACAAGGGGTAATATGGAAAAAAACCTTTTTAATCCTTGGTATCTCGCTATTTACAAAGAAGTTTGCTGCTATATAGTGAAAAGGGAAATAGTGGAATGTTATGTCAAAAAAACATGAACATCCATTCATTTATGATTTGTTTTCATGTGAAAATTGTGATAATTATAGAAATTTTTTTACATTTTTTTAAAAATTAATGTATACTTGTAATACAAAGAAATTTTAAAGCGGTTACATATGAGAGGTTTACACTTCATCAAGGGGACTCAGTACAGATTAGTTGGGATCTTACATCGCGTAAATCCCTCTTTCGTGCAGGGAGAAGAATGTTGTAGACGAATAAGACAAAAAGCAAACAGAGAGGGGAATAATAATGTTTGTACCAATTGAGCGTAAGAAAGTATCAAGTCAAGTTCTTGATCAGTTAAAGAAGATGATAAAGGAAAAGACTTTTCCGCCTGAATCTCGCTTACCATCTGAGCATGAGCTTTCGAAAATGTTTGGCGTTAGTCGTGCACCTATTCGTGAAGCGTTAAGCGTTTTGTCAGCTAGTGGATTAATTGAATCCAGACAAGGTGGAGGAAGCTATGTTAAGCGAGTAAACTTAGCAGGCATGCTTGATCCGATGACGTTTGAAATGGTTGAAGCAGACCAGGTGTTAGAATTAGTTGAGATGCGAATTATCATTGAATCAGAAGCGGCAAGCCTAGCGGCTATTCGTCATACCGAAGAAGAACTACTAGAAATTAAAGAATCGTTAGAAGCATTCAAAGGAACGATTAAAAATAGTGCTGAAATTGGTTATGAAGCAGATTATCGCTTTCACCATGATATTGTAAAAGCGGCACATAATTCATTTTTGCTTCACACAGTAGAGAACTTGGGTCATCTATATCGCAAAGCGTTAGCGTATTCGTTAACGCAAAGGCCTGAGAGTCGCAAGCAGGTTCATGAAGATCATGATCGCATCTTTGAAGCAATTAAAAATAGAGATGCTCAAGGTGCAGCAGAAGCAGTTCGTGAACATTTAGAGCATGTTCGTATGAAAGTGAGGCAAGGATAATAGATTCACAAAAAAGAACGCTAGCAATGGCGTTCTTTTTTGTGGCTTCCAAATGCTCTAAAGTAGTTATGCTTGTTTTGGATCAAACAATGCAAACGTTACGTCTGCTTCACAAGCCACTTCGCCATCGACCGACGCAACAGCACGAGCTTTCGCAATCGTACCGCGCACGCGTGTCATTTCTACTTCTAAACGAAGCTGATCGCCAGGAACAACTTGCTTTTTAAAGCGACAGTTGTCGATACCTGCAAATAAGCCAAGTTTTCCTTTGTTATCATCTTTTTTCAACATAACAACGGCGCAGACTTGAGCAAGTGCTTCTACAATTAGAACACCTGGCATAACTGGATATTCAGGAAAGTGTCCGTTGAAAAATTCTTCATTAGCCGTCACGTTTTTAATACCTACGGCACTTTTGCCTTCTTCTACTTCAATAATACGGTCCACTAGTAAAAATGGATAGCGGTGAGGGATAATTTCTTTAATTTGCTCAATTGTTAGCATAATGGTCTCTCCTTTATGTAAAAACTTATACCTGATACTAGTATCAAACTATATACGTACAAAGTCAACTTGTAAAGAGTAAAATTAATAAAAGTGCATGGATCTCATTTCGGTTCCGTTAATAAGATTTGGGTAAAGCGATAAGTGAAATAACATTGTCCAAATAAACCTAACATTCCAAGTGGAATTAAGAAAAGGTATCTTTCAGAATACAGCATGCTAATAGAAAAGAGTAAAAAGCAGGCTGTGATTGTTAATAGATGAATGACTAGTTTACGTGTCATGAATTAGATCTCCCTCTTATAAGAATCGTATACCATATTTTATTATATTTAGTTATGTTTGGATTTTTATAAAAAGAGGGTGGGACATAACAAAACAAATTTCCAAAAGGCTCTTTTCGCATAGATTGTTGCTATTTTGACCATCCTTATTAGAGGTGATAAAATACTCTTTCAAGAGGCGGTTTCTCAATGATTAAAGACATCTATGCCACGTTTTCGGACTTAACTAAAGACGAGCAAATTCAACTATTTAACCTTTTAAAAGAAGACTTTATCGATAATAAAGATGCTGATATGAAAGATGCATACAAAACAATTAGAGAAACCCGTTTTAAAGAGGGGTTGGTCTGCATACATTGTGGAAGTGTTAAAGTGAAGCGAAATGGCAAGTACAGAGAGAGACAAAGATACCTTTGTCGTGACTGCGGAAAGTCATTTAACGACCTTTCAAATACTCCGATTTCAGGAACCCGTTATCTTGGTAAGTGGGCGAAGTATTTTCAAATGATGGTAGAGGGCTATACGTTGCCTAAGATTTCCAAACGCTTAAAAATCCACATCTCTACTTCATTTTACTGGAGACATAAAATTCTGTTTGCTCTGCGTTCAATGGGTTATCAAGTGTTGAAAGGGATTATCGAAAGTGATGAGACCTTCTTTAAAGAGTCTTTAAAAGGACGAAGAAAACTGGACAGGGAACCCAAGAAACGCAGCGGTAGAGATAAATTGAGAGGGATTAGCAATCTTAAAATTGCTGTTGTTGTCGCCCAAGACAGAAATGGGCAAGTCATTGCTCAAAAGGCTGGAAATGGTCGTGTAAAAGCAGAAGAAATTGACGCGGTTATCGGAAACTATATTGACCCGTCTTCTTTGTTATGCACAGATACAGCCACGAACTACAAGAAATTTGCCCAAATCAAGGCACTTAAACACGAACCAATAAACCTAAGCAAAGAGGGGTACGTCAAAAAAGGCATCTACCATCTGCAAAACGTCAATAACTATCATAAGCGTTTAAAAGGCTGGATGGTTAGGTTTCAAGGAGTGGCTACAAAGTATTTGGATAATTATCTTTACTGGTTCAGCTTCCTTCAGCAAAGTAAGAAGTTGGCTGAAAAGGAGCAGATAAACCAAATGTTGCTCAGTGCTTGCCAAAATTCAAATAGCATTACCGTCAATTTCTTACGTGAGGTATGAAAAAAACAGCCATTCCTATGTTGGAACGACTGTATTTCTTATTCCGTTAAAGCCCCCCTATACTTGAATATAGCTATTAGTGTGATACTGGATTAGTCGCAAGATAAATAGCCATAATTATACTAAAAGAACCTAATAGAAAAAGAATTGTAAGGACTACCTTTCTACCTATTTGTCCAATGAAGTAGATATTGACTAAAATATAATAGGTAATAGCACTTCCACCAATAAATAATAAAAATTCTTTGGTGTAATCGGTTGAAGGGAGTGGATTTGTTAGATTAGTTAATGCTAACCCAGCGAAAATGAATATGCCTATTATGTTTAGTAATTTCCTCATACTCACTTCTTGTTTGGTCACCACTCGAATGTTTTGAGATGTTTGGACATTAGTTTCCAAAGTGACACCCCCCGTGTGTAATACTTTAATAACTATATGGATTTTTCGAACAAAAGTTTCAACCCTATATGTTGCTTCTTCAATAAACCTGCCCGTTAGCTGAATAAGTCTCTCTTTATATAATACCATAAAAAGTAAATTATTCCTTGTTATAATTAAAAGCAACAATCTTTACGAAAAGAGCCTTCCAAAAAGACGAACACTCTC
>NZ_BCVD01000105.1 GCF_001591565.1 Priestia flexa NBRC 15715
AAATTTCTATTTTTATTCGATGATTCAACCTTTACTAATAAGGGTATCTTCTTCTTTTAAATAAAAAATTAAACCCGTATACCTAAAGTGGCACACGGGTTTAATTTGTTTTATCTTTTGCTTTATCTTTTGCTTGTTTATCTTGAACATTTGGATTGTTAATTTTATTATACAATTCAATTAGTCCCTTGGCTGCTTTCACCGGATCAAAAGTTCCTCTTTCACCATATTTTACTTTCACGATGAAATCACCTCGTTATAAAATATGCGAGAGGGTTTTGTCTTGTTGACAACGTATTTTTTTGATGTTTAATCACTTATTATTTCTCCTCCCAATGGATCCAGTCGGAACATAACAACATCTTGGAGAAGTTCATTCTAAATTGATCATTCAAATTACTTCCATTAATTATCAGTAATCCTCTGAAGTTTCGGGTTCACCATCTGTTCTCTCTGAAATTTGGTCGCTTCACGTTCTTGCTGCACTCGATTTCTATAAAAATACTTCCCTCGTTTTAAAGCCGTTTTAAAGATATCAATATCCTTTTGTAGAAGTTGTTAATTTCCTCTGATGTAAGAATAACGGTGCATTCTCCAACTTCATAATATTCATTGATATAGCCCCTTCACCCTCTCGTTTGGTACACTTCGAGTACACTTGTTTTTTAGGCTGTTCCTTGATCTGCAATCTGTTTGTAGAGTTCCGCATATTGGTCAACCCGCTTGAAAATATCCTGTTCATCAACCTTGTCGGTGATTTCCCCACTATGGCTGATTTCAGATATATCGGTACTTTGGCCACGACTCAACCGCTCAACCTTCACTGAAATTTCCAGTAGTTTTGAATTTCATAAGGTGATAATGTTTCAGGCCTAATGTGTTCTACTGCGGCTTTTACCTTAAGAAGCAACTTTCTGGAAACTTCGGCATGCTCTTTAATCATCTGTTTTCGCAGTTGAGCATTCTCCAAAATAGCCCGCTTGTCCATCTCTTCATCAAATGCCTCAGCACGTTCCACCCAGTTATGTTGAGATGACCAGTGTTTAACCAAAGAGTGATTTTTACCTAGTTTTTTCCCAACATCCTTAAGCTTTCTTGTAAGCCCTAAATTTCTATAAATAGTAAAGCCCTCAAAGGCTTGTTTACTTTCGCCTTCCTGTCGCTCATATAGAGGCTTCATAATGATGAAACCCTCCTTTTCGGTTAACTGGCGGTTAACTTTTAGTAAAGTAGCTCGCTACGATCGTGAACAATTACCCATTAATGTTATGGTTTCCACTCGATATAAGCAGACTTGTTCAACAAATCATCCAATGTATCTTCCATGCTGCCCACTTCTTTTAAAGTGATTTGGGTTTCTTCTTGTTTTAAACTAGCAGCGGTTTTCATGGTCATATCATAGAGTTTTTCTGTTGGAATTTCGGATAAATCCCGATTTGCCAATTCTTCTATTAAACGGACTAACTGCTCCCCAAATAACTCAATTCTCTTTTTCTTTGAAACATAATACTTTTCTTGAAGCAGCTCCAATTCCAACGCATAACGATTGCTGATTTCCAGCTGCAAATCCCTGCCCCATTTAATCAATGTGGGCTTGCTAACCCCGATACCCTTTGATATTTCATCATAGGAAACACCCTTTGCTCGTAACTCGATGAACTGCTCTTTTTGGTCTATTTTCGCTACTTTTATCATCGTTTTTCTCTCCTTTATTTTGTATGACTCCAAATAGATTGAATGATTGCCATGTCATTGCACTACCCATAAATATTTCGCAAATTGGATAAAGCAAAATAATAAAAATCAACATAACCATCGATAATTTCTTTATCACTTAATCCCAAATTCTTATATTTGTCCTTTACATGCTGCATATCATAAATGGCTCCATGTTGGATATATTCATTTTTAAGCCATTCATACAATCGATACTGAATCATATTTCCACCACCGTTTTATATGAATTTTTGGAATCTGCCCCCAATTATTTCCGAACTTATCCTTCCGGTTCTTCAAACTTCTGGCACCAGCCTTTAAATAAATACCGAAATTTATTAATACCAACATCCCTACCTTTGGCAATTATGCTTTGGATAACTTTTCCTTCTCGATGATAATCATTAGGGTCATGCCACAATAACTCCACTACATCAGCATCCTGTTCTATTTCTCCCGAATCCCGTAGATGGTCTAGCCTTGGCTCCAAGGATTTGGCACCTTCTCTACTCAGCTGTGCTAACATAATAAAAGGTACGTTTAATTCAATAGCAATTTTCTTTGCTGTCCGTGTCACTTCACCAACAGCATGAGAACGGGTTTGTCCAGGTGATTGTGGGATATTCATTATTGTTAAGTAATCAACAATGATTGCTGATAAATCTCCATATTTCCTTCTTATTTGATTAGCTTTGGAACGCACCTCATGGATGCTGATATTACTTGCGTCTTCTATAAATAAGGGGAGGTTTTCTAATTTTTTGAATGCGTCCTCAACTTCCCCAAGTTCTTCTACCGATAATTCCTTACGTCTTATCTTGTTGGCAGGGATTAGCGTTAATGAAGATATCATTCTATTAAACAATTGATTTCGTGTCATTTCCTGAGAAAAGAAGAGAACATTTCCTATACCTTGTTTAGCAATGCCTAAACCCATTTGTATTGCTTTTGCGGTTTTACCTACACTTGGTCTTGCAGCAAGAATATAAAGCCACCCACGACCTATTCCTCCCATCCATTTGTCAAACCTTTTAAACCCGGTATAGATGAAATCATCCTTTTCAAGTAAATATTCCAAGTAATCATAGCGGCTTTCACTTAAATGCTTCAAATTACCTGAAACTTTGGGTCTGATTTTTAAAGCCTGATTTTCTACCTCTGTCAAAAATGTCTCATCATCTTCAAATTCCTGTTCCTCCGATAAATATCTTATTTTTTCTGCTGCTTCAATGCCTCGCCTACGCAAGGCTTTGGATTTTACCAAATCACAATAATAGATGGTATTCGCTGTAGTAGGTACTGAGTCAGCTAATTGTGTAAGATAGCTAACACCACCAACATCCTGTAATATCCCTTTTTGATTTAGCTGTTCAGAAACGGTCACTACATCAATGGGTTTATTTTTTCGATAAAGATTCAAAATCCCATTCCATATATGACGGTGTGCAGCATTATAGAAATCACGTTCTTCCAATTTAGGGACAACTCCGTCGATTATATCCGGATCATATAAAACTGCTCCAAGTACTGACGTCTCTGCTTCGAGCGAGTATGTTTGGCTAGTAGGTAATATCATTTGGATCATTCCCTTCTTCTATCCATCGATTTAAGGCTATTTCCCGTTGCCGGAAATCTATTTCTTTTTCGTGCCTTTCAAGCCTCTTTTTGTTGCCTGTCACTTCCTGTGCAACCCATTGAAGGATGGCATGATAATCAGATTTATACTTTTTCCCGTGAGCTTCTTTATAATTATTTAGAAGTTCGATCACTTCGTTGGTCTTTTCGGGGCCATACTTTTCTATTAGCTCTTCATACTCAGTATTAAAAAGGTGAACACTACTTGCATATTTCTTTTTATGTGTAGTAGTCTCTGGTATTGCTACTGACAGATTGTCACTACCATGGTGACAGGTTGTCACTATGGAATACACCTTTTCATAATTAATCGTGTACCAATTGGTTTTATCAGCTTTATATTTGTTAAATTGACCAATAGTAATTAACCCCTGATCGTCTAATGACTTTATAATTCGAATCAATGTACGCTTGGACCAAAATGGAAATTGCTTTTCCCAATCTGGATAGCTGTTGTAAATACATTTTCTTCCGCTAATAACGTGATTACTTCTTTGTAACCAATAATGGATCTGTTGCAAGAATATAGCCTCATTAAGACCAATACTTTTTGCTAATGTAGGTAAAACAATTAAAGGAGGTTCCTCTACCAAAAGTTTTCCAATTATTAACACCTACCCTTCATCTTTATAGCCACCCTTTATGCTCTTTAGGTAAGGTTTTAATTCTTCCTCTGGAATAAGGAAGGAAAAGATATTAATTAATTTTTGAACGTCTGCTTGACACACCGCAGCTATGCCAGGATCAATTGATTCCCACATATTTACTTCTTCCATTGCTTCAGATACAATGTGATCCCGTAACAACCGCAAAATATAAGTATTTTCTGTTCGTCCAATAATCACTTGACCAGATTGATCACCAATCCCTTTAGGGTAATAAGTTAAAACCGCTTCAATCAATGCCACTTTTATCACCTCTTTACTAAAAATAAAAAAACCGCTCACAATGAACGGTTTCTTCTCAATATATATAGGTGTTAAAAATCAGATTACTAGACGTTTTTTATGAAATTTTCTTAATTTTGTTTTTAATTTTCTTTGTATCGATTGATAAAGTGACCATTTCTCACCCAGTGCCTTCAAACACTCTGCAGGGGTAAAGCTGGCTAGGAGTAAATCAATTATTTCTTTTTCGCGGGGAGAACCACTTTCCCGTAAATCTAGAATAAGTTTGAGCCTGATTTTCTTATCTTTCTCTCGTATTTGCCTTTCTTCCTCTTGTAAAATAGCAACCTCCGGGTTTTTAAACCTATTATTTTCAAGAAAATTGAACAGCACATCCCCATAAACCACCTTATATTTCTGCTCTAATTTATCTCTTTTCACACCATCCCATTTTATTCTTTCTGCTTCTTTATAAACAGCAACACGGAGGTACTTATTAATTTCATCAGGTTCTTTTTTCTCCCATGCGTCCCAGTGTTCAATATTCCACCACAATGCTTGTCTGCTATAATTGCTTGGTTTTAAACCTAGGTTGCCTAAATACCAATCGATTATTTCTAAATCGCCTTCCTTAAAAGAGGCTTTTACTAACTTTACAGCCATTATGTTCTCGTGGTCATTAATCCATGGGTGATTTGCAATAGAATCTACAACATTATTAACATTAAATGTACCAACCCATTCTTGAACAATATTTAAAGCATTGGATACCTTTTTTTCAATGTGTTTTGTTCCATCAATAATTGTTTCAGCAAATGATCCAATTCCAAGAAAAAAATTATTAATATCTGCAACAATTCCCATTTTCAATAAATCATCCTTATACTATGACTAAATATCTCATTATATATAGGTGATTAAATTTACTTTACTAGACATTTTTATTGAAATTTTTTTAAAAAATTATAACAATGACAAATGTTGCATTCAACCAACCAAAGAACCAATATTATGTAATTAACAAAAACAGTTATACTTTAAGGAAAAAACCCCTTTGTACTACTATCCAAAGGGGCTCTAATTAAACAAAATAAATTATATATATTTTGTTTATACGCTTAATTACGGTATTTCGCATCCTCTCCTACCCCACGAATGGTTACGGAAGAGAACCTTTTAATCTATTTTATATAGCTTATATTGTTAAAGAAAACATCAACCCGAAGTACATGGCAAATATGAAACTTATTCCGAAAAAAACCTCCTGCGAAAGAGTATTACCCGCTGTAAATTCTTCTAATGCATGCTGGCAACTGAATATCCTAATCGGTCCCCTCTTATAAGGAACATCCTTGGAATAAACTTATCTTTAGCTAGATTAACGGCAAGCAAAGGAAATGCGGAATATCCAGTATTTGCTGCAAGGATTAAAATCATAGCTGTAGTTCCTTGGATAAAGTAATACATAAAGTTTCGACCGAAAATTCCCTCTGCAATTTGTGATACTGCAGTCACCTCGACCCTAGGGGCGATACCATAAAAATAAGCTAGCGTAACAATCCCAGAAAAAAGAATTGCCAACAATAACCCCATCATTACTAAGGTTTTAGCAGCGTTGTTTGGTGCTGGATCTTTGAAGTTAGGAATTGCATTGGAAATTGCCTCAACTCCTGTTAATGCTGAACTTCCTGAAGCAAATGCCTTAAAAGGATAAACAAACTGACTCCTGCAACAGGAGTACTAATAGGGGTGTGTAATTCAGGCGAAAGCCCTCCCGTTACAATGTTGAAAATACCAACTCCAATTAAAATGAACAGGGCCAATACGAATAAGTATACTGGATAGGCTAATATGGAAGCGAACTCCGTTACTCCTCTCAAATTCAAAAGGGTAAGAAAAATCACAAATACTATAGCGATTTCCACATTATAGTCATGTAAATTGGGAAATGCTGATGTAATAGCATCTGTACCAGCGGACACACTTACCGCAACAGTAAGAATATAGTCTACCAAGAGAGAGCCTCCAGCAATTAAGCCTGGATTTACTCCTAAATTATTCTTTGAAACAACATAGGCTCCTCCTCCATGAGGATAAGCAAATATGATTTGTCTCATCAAGTTACTTCCGTACTATGAGAATGTCTGACTACTCCACCAGTTCTTTATCATTTCGGATTACCCTTATAGACTAGAACCCTCCCTGTTCTGTAAGGTGGAGTCCTCACGGGGTCATCACATTTCCCTTCTAAGCATACCCTGCACCATCACGTTATAAGTCACATTTTCTCGTTCTGACTTCTAAAGAAAATGCCTAAAGAGTGGGCTTCCTCACTTTTCGAAAAGTCGCCAACCTTATCCCGTCGCACAAAAAACTTACTCAAAGAGTAAGGTTAACCTCTATAAACACTATCACATGTTCCAGGTTTTGGTTCATAAAAACAATGTTCTTTAAATTGACCAGAAAAAGGTTGATCGTACCATGTAGGAGGACACCCAGGCTCCGTTGGATTAAAATACCATAGTGCATATTTCGCTGGGTGATTTCTCCAATAATTCAAATTTTTGATTGCTAATCTTCTTTCAGATGTTCTTGCTCTTTGATAAAAAACATTTCCTTTTTGAACTGCTTCAAAAGAATAATTTCCTCCTTGAATTTGAAATATTACATCATGAATCGATCTTACATCTTTGAAGTCTAAACAGGTTGCTACTGCACGATTCACTATTACATTTCCAACATATAACATACCTTGTTTTCCTTCACCTTCGGCCTCTGCTCTCATCAGCCTTGCCATTTCGTCTACTTCATGACTTCGATAATTTACTCTTGGCATTTTATCACCCCAAAAATATAATATGAAAAAAAGCCTACATTCATGTTATTGTTTATATAATAAATCACGAGAAACCCTTGTTTGATTCAAGGGTTTCTTTTTATTATCAGCTTTAATATCTTGCCTGTTTGTTATAAAAAGAGAGGCATCTACCTAAATGTATGTTGTCTCCAAGCAAATGTTACTTTTGGTAATTTAGCCCAAAAAAAGAAATTATAACGAAAACGCCTACACCTAGGACAAAAATCGTACGTAATATAGGCTAAAGGTCTTCACGAAGATGAAATTATAATGGGGAGTTATTTATTTGAAGGAAAACATAGAGATGTGCATTTGTTTTGAATATTATTCCTGGAAAAGTCAACTTTTGTGGTACCAAACGATTGGTTTCGTCTTAATCGGAGATACTGCCCAAAATGCTTTATTAATTTTTTGAAAGAATATTAAAAATAAATTTAACTAAGTGAGGGATATGAATGGAAAAAGAACAAAAACAATATCTTGAAAAGTTATTAGATTGGTGCAATGATACTTATTCCGATTGGGAAAGAATGAAACCGAGGTTTTCAAAACAATTTGATCTAAAAAGTTTGGAGGAATGGGAAGAATCATATAACGAATTAAAAGGAAAATTACAGGCAGATTTAAAAGAAGACTTTGATCACTATCAGAAAGCTCAAAACCTGTATGATCAGTATAAACTGTTATATAGAGAATCACAACCTTGTAAAGAAGAAGTTGAATCTGATGTGAGGAAGATAGGTGAGTTGTCCTCTAACTTTGATAGGGGAATAGAAATACTAGGTCAGGAAAATGACACAGTAGAAGAACTTGATAATTGAACTTATCCAAATGGCTTTTAATTTAGAAATACCCAAACAGGAATTTTACAAAAATTTCGTAGCACTACCAAGAACAGATATTCGGACCAGGAAGGAAATCGAAGTAGAATATGAGCACCCCCATATCTCCACCGTTACCTAACACATGTTATAAGAATCAACGTTAAATGTTCTGAGTACTATAAGAGCATTGGATTAGATAGCGAAGAGAAAAAAGATGACAAAGCTTTTAAAGTTATTGAAGATGAAAAAAAAGAATAACAAAAAAACCTGAAGATCTATTTGATTTTCAGGTTTTTTAGTCATCAATTAATCATAAAACTAAGAGCTAATAAAAGTATCATTTTCATCTACTAATACTGGCTTGTAAACGCTCCATTTGCTTTGTGTCAGGGGCGAAACGGTTGTATTTCAATTTGAAAGAACACTTTTTAAAGCAAAACTTACATTGTTTTCCAGCTTAACACCATGCGATTTGGCCAGGGATTATATACTTTTATGATATGGATATCACTTTCAAAAAAATCCCTCTATTATGTTCTTCGATGTTCCGCTTATGCCCCAAGAACTAGGCATTTGTCTCAAATGTAGATTTAAAGTGTGTTATTCTATGGATTGGTTTCTTAGAGGGGTGAAAGAGACTCCATCCAAACACCTTTTTTTCGCTTAAAGCTACAGTTATTTCAAATAGTTATATTCGATGGTCTAGCGATCAATGAAGTAATTATTCCTACGATACATATAGTTAAGCAAGAAAAAAGAAATACTTTTAGTCCTAACGTATTAAACGCTGCTATTACGATAAGGCCATCAATCATCAAAATAAAAATCCCTATATTTACAGAAAAAGATTCTGAAATAAATTGAGCTAACAGGTCTGTTCCTCCAGTACTTGCCTTATATCGAAGCATGATTCCCACCCCTATACCAATGAATACTCCTCCTAATAACGAACTCGTAAAAGTAGGAAGCGAAAATTGATTTCTTAAAGGCGCTAACCAATCAATGAGTATAGAAGAAACAATCAAACCTAGAAAGCTATTATAAAAGAATGTTCGTTCATAGATCCATGCATATATACTTAGAGGAATGCTTAAAAGGAACATTGCTAAACCTGTTGGAAAACTAAAGTAATAATGTAGTATAAGAGCAATTCCTGTAACCCCTCCATCTAATAAATGATGGGGAACTAAAAAACCGTTTATTCCAATGCTTATTAGTAAACTGCCTATAAGAATAGCTGCTACTTTTTGAAAAATATAAATCACCTTTTATCATTTGTTTACCTTATTATATGTACAAGCATTATATTTCAGAAGTAGGCTAAGATTGGGAATGAGTTGATCGTTCTGTAATTCTTGAAGAATGGCCCCAAAATCGTCAGGGGTAAGCTGTGCAATTGCCGATTTCCCTAAAATTTTCACGGCTCCATTAATCACAATATATATAAAAATTGATTTAACTAAAAAAAGAACACTTTGAACACCTCGTAAAGAAAGTTCTCCCTTAGTCCAAAATTGGGACTAAGGGTTTTATTTATCCTCATTTAAATGTAGATGCAATGAATCAAAAATTTAAGATCTAAAATTTTTATTAGGCAAATTGTAAGCATCATGCCTCTATTTTTACGTCTATTTCCAAACATCCATCTATTATTACGACCAAAATCGAAAAAGGTACATCACAATGAAATAAAACGATTATCCTTTTAAAATTGGAAATACTTTATCAATGGCTTCTTGTAATTTTTCACTATTTTTAGTAAACATTTCCTTTGCTTCCTTTACTTCTGTTCCAAGAGCAAACATCTCTAAATCCGCTTGACATTTTTTCATGCTCGAAAGAATTAAAGCTCTTTCTTGAGGAGATGCCACTTGTAATTTATCGTCAAATAGATCAACCGTTAACTCTCCATAAGAATTTACCTGTCCAAGAAAAACATTTTCAATCGTTACCCCCAGTTTTTCCAATTCGATATGTAACCAAGCTCGACTTCGTCCAATTGTCGAAAGTGGTTCATCCAATACTTCGCCATCCATAATGACGGTTTGAGGCTCCTTGATTGATGCAACCGATAAGTTTACATCCTTTGCTGTTAAAGGTTGATTTTCTTTTTTCAACATGACAGAAAAATCACCGGTTGCTTCTAATATCGCGAATTCTACATCAGAAACCTGGTAAACATCCTTTTTTCGGAGTAATTCTAGTAATTCATCTGTTGTGTATCTTTCCTTTTTTAAGTTATCTTCCATAATTTTTCCATCTTTAATAAAGACAGTTGGTTTCCCTTCTATAAAATCACGGAATTTTTTACTTTTTAAAGCAATAAGACCAACTATATATGGTATAGCTGCCATAACTAGAATGGCTAATCCTCCTATAATGATACTATGTCTTACTTCAAGGATAACGATTGCTGCAATTCCTCCCATTGTAATACCTGTTACATATTCGAAGAAGGAAAGTTGGGATAGTTGCTTTTTGCCTAGAAATTTTGTGATAAAAAACAGAATAATCATAAACAAAATAACTCGTGAGACAACATTTAGCCAAAGAGGCATTAATAGACCCTCCTATCTTAAAATCCTTTATACTGCAATTCCTCTCGTTCTATTTCTCCAACGCGTTTTTTTAAATCCGTCACAACTTCATGCACAATCATAATCGTTTCATGTAACGAACGCTTCGATTCGGTATCCTCGGTGCGGAGTGCTAAACTAGATAAATCGGCTTCTACGCCTTTAAGACTGGCAAGAGACAGCTTTACATTTGATGCAATAGTCATTCAGTATTCTCTTTATCCTTTTGGTTTAAAAATCAACGACCCTAACATACCGAATATAATGGCAGCTGAAATACCGGCACTTGTTACTTCGAACACCCCTGTAAGAATGCCAACTAAGCCGTGTTGTTCAGCTTCTTGCATGGCACCATGTACAAGTGCATTCCCAAAGCTTGTAATGGGTACGGTAGCTCCAGCCCCAGCAAAATCAATTAAGGGTTCATATAAACCTACCCCATCTAAAATGGCACCGACCACTACAAGGGTACTTAAGGTATGTCCCGGTGTCAGTTTAAATACGTCAAACATAATTTGCCCGATTACACAAATCAAACCATCAACAACAAAAGCCCAAAAATAAATCATTTTATAGTCCACCCCCGTATTCAATCGAGACCGCATGGGCGATACAAGGTATGGTTTCGTTTTGCTGGAAGGATAGGGGTGATAATAAAGCGCCTGTAGCCACTACTAACATTCTTTTAAATTCACCTTTTTTCATGCGATTTAATAAATGACCATACACTACTGTTGCTGAACACCCTGCGCCACTTCCTCCTGCGAGGACTGGTTGCCCCTCTCGATAGATCATGAGACCGCAATCTTGGTATTGTTCTTTACTAATAGGGGTTCCATGCTTTTTAAATAAATCCAATGACGCTTCTTGTCCAATTTGACCAAGGTCTCCGGTTACGATTAAATCATAATAAGTTGAATCAATGTTTCGTTCCGTTAAGTGTGCTTCAATGGTATCAACCGCAGCTGGTGCCATTGCTCCTCCCATATTAAAAGGATCGGTCAGTCCCATATCAATAACACGTCCTATTGTGGCAGAAGTCACACGCGGCCCCTCTCCGGAGTCACTTAATAATGTTGCGCCAGCACCTGTAACGGTCCATTGTGCAGTAGGGGGCTTTTGCCCGCCATATTCAGTTGGATAACGAAATTGTTTTTCAACAGCAGTATCATGACTAGAAGCTCCTGTTAACAAATATTTAGCTCCTTTTGTATTAATAATATAGGCGCCTAGAGCCAATCCTTCCATAGAGGTAGAACAAGCACCAAACAAACCAAAATAAGGAGCTCCAATCGTTCGGCTTGCGAAACTAGTCGGGGTAATCTGGTTGATTAGGTCTCCTACGAGGATGAACTGAACCTGTTCCTTTTGGATTCCCCCCTTTTTCCATGGCTTTTTGACAGGCTTCTTCAAAAAGAACTTTATGCGCCTTTTCATAGGAATCCTGTTTTAGCCATAAATCGGCATGAAGAAGATCAAAATCTTCTGCAATCGCCCCATCTGCTTCAACATGAATTCACCTCTGTTTTTTATCCAATATTGAAGGGTCTAAAAAAGGTTGGTAAAAACTTAACCAACCTTTTTTTTGCCTTATTAATTATTGTTGTTTGTATTGAGGTTCTTCTTGTTCAATTTCTTGAACACGTGGCTCAATGCTGTCTACAACGGATTGAGTTTGGTTAGCGGCATCTTGGTAAAGTTGCTTTGCTTGTTGATTCTCTGTACTGAGAGCAAAAGTTTCAAAGCTAGCCTGCGCACTTTTCAATCCCGCTAGAGCTGTCTTAACGTCATTAATAACTGTCATGAATATCACCTCCTATATTTTTCTTTGGAACCTTTCTTAGAATGTCTGAAGATAGAGATTTTTATTCATTCAAATCGAATAATATATTTATAATATTTTAGGAAAAAATACTCTTGACAAGAAAAAATCAAGGGAGGAAGGATAGTGTAAATTGGACAGTTGAACTTTTAAAAAAACTGATTAAAGTACAATTGTTTTACAATTCGAGGGGAATTTTCCTTTTGATTTTGAGAAGCATGGACTGGTATGCTTTTTTATTTAGAAATGGAGTATTGATGCAGTTTGTATTTTTTTAATAAATAATAAAAAAGAGGTAGACGGAGTATGTATAAGGACTATCTTGAAACTATTTCAGGACCAAAACCACGAGCTAGGTATAAGCAATTTAATAAAAATTTAAATCAGTATTTTTCCAATCCTATAATACATAAGGAAATTCATGGTAAAAAAATATATGTTGCCTTGGATCTAGACAGAATCTGGAATAGGATAAATTAAAATTTAGTTAATTATGGAATGTATTGGGGTTAAATATAAAAAATGTAAAACGAACCTCTTATGTTTCAATTCATTTCCAACGTTAAAATTCCTTTGACAAAACAAACTAATTACAAAATTATTTAGAATGTCTCACCGCTCATAAGAAAATGTCTATCTAAACAATTCCTTCGTATTCCAAACGTATACTTATTACGTAAGCGTCAAATACTCCCCATCTGCTTAAAGGTGGGGAGTATTTAACGCTTATGGTGAAAGCAAAAGGATGGTCGTCTAAAAAGAAATTTGATGAAAAAAATGCATATAAAAAAGGACAAATTTTTGTCCCAAACTGTTTCAAGCCCTATAAATTTCCATATGTACATTTAATGATACCTTGATTTTTTCCTCCAGGGAGTAAGGTAAGTGTTTAACCTCCAGAAAAAGTATTAGCGTATAATAACCACGTTTTGTCGATCCCCTCAAAATTTCTGCCCAAAAACATGTATTTATACAGCAATAAAATTTCAAGAAAATGAGGCAATTATGTATAGACCATGATAGATAATATTACAAAGTTTCCCTATTTTATCCGATTCTGTTTTTTGCTTTCTGAATAACCTCTACTACAAACTGATCTTTATTTTCTAATTCACCAAGTGTAATATCTCCATTGGCTAATTTTTCAGAGAGTACATTAATATCTTCCTGGACGGAAACAGGGATTAGATTTTCAATCAACATTTTCTGAAGCTCATTTGCAATTTTAGTTTCTTGATTCATTATTAACACAACCTTTATTTAATATTTATAAGGTAGGATTTGAGTACTTTTATACTTTGAATACTTGTTTGTAGGAATGTTCTAAAGAAGAGACAGGTTGGTTAACATCCAACCAACCTTTTGTCTCGCATAATTATTGTTGTTTGAATTTCTACTTTATTGTATTACATTGCCTCTATATGGATCTTGACTTTCCATGTAGTTAGAAAATTGCTGAACCGATTGTTGAATATTTTGTGGAGTTTCTTTTTCCAAACCGTACCATCCGTTTTTAAACATTAAGTTATATAGATTGCGCTGACAGTCTTGCGTTTCTTGGGAAACAGATGCAATCGTACGATACAATGACTCATGGCTTGCTTCTTTCAATGCAATCGAGTATGAGGAAGTTATATATTTTTCCGTATTTAAGGCATCGTTTAGAAAATCTCTATCATTCATTTGCGGCGTCTTAGGAACTGGTGTTTCAAGATTCTTAATCCCGTTTGGAGTATTTTTTCCCACTATAGTATCCTCCTTATTGATTCATATTTTGTGAAGGTTGAGTTAAATACTGTTGCATCTGTTGAAGCAGCTGTTGATAGTGTCGATCGTGCATTTGTCCAGCTTGTTCAAGTGCTGCTTTCACATCCGGATTTTGACATTGTTGAGCAAAAAAGTGCATTTTCTTCATCGCGAGTAGATTCCAGCTTAACATATCCTTTACATACAGATGATCCTTTGTTGACATTATTTTAGGCGGTTCCGTCATTAAAGCTTGTGCTTGTTGATTAACCATACCCGTCTGCATTTGTTGCATTATTTATCCTCCTTGTTAACAATGTTGTTAATCACTTGGGTATATTGCCACACAATGGTCAAAAATATGCAGGGAATGAGGACTAGTTTTAAAGAACACGCCACCCTGGACATATCATCGGTAGAATAAAAAAAGAATAAACGGAGAAAATAATTTAGAAATCACAATGGAAAGGGCGGTAAAAATGAATCTTAAGTGGTTAAGACTATTAACAGTAGTATTTCTTTCTATCTTCCCGTTATTGGGGTGTAATAATGGAGATGAGGATAATAATCCACCACCAGAAGTAGATGTAAGTCCAGGTACAGAAGAACCA
>NZ_BCVD01000106.1 GCF_001591565.1 Priestia flexa NBRC 15715
TGTCTCAGTCTCTTTACCAAAATCTATAGCACACTAGTATAAAACCTTACCTAAAAAACAGCCTTTTCATAACTATTAGACGGAAATTCCCACTAGAAGTTAGTCGACTACAATATAAGTTGCTTTGACAGGACCGTGTACACCAACAATCAGGTTCATCTCAATATCAGCACTATTGCTTGGTCCAGTAATAAAGCTCACATAAGAAGGCACGTCTTCACCTTGGGTCTGCATTTTATGAATAAGCGTAGCTGCTTGGGTCATTCGAGGTACCAGCGTACTCTTGGGAATAATCGCAACAAACGTTTTCGGTAGCAAACTAATTGATCTGCCGTGATCTTTATTATGAAAGAGCGTTACCGTTCCTGACTCTGCAAGCGTGACATCGCTAAATACCAGACCTACGTCAGCTACTTCTGCAATTTGTTGATTTACCTTACCCTTCTCAGCCTCCCAAATATGGACATGAAGATCTTCAGCATTTCTATCAAAAAAGTCCATTAACCCGTATTCCTCATGTCGCAAGTCGTTTGAAGTAATCAACGACTTCCCATTATAGCCTTTAATTGTTTCCGCAAGAACGCCAAGCAACCCTTCACGGCCTGTTCGCTTAAACGTTGTGTGAATAACTTTACAATGCTCTTGTAAAATATCGACAAGCTCATCCTGTGTCTTATCTTTAAATACGTCATGCTGTGGTGTAACGCTCCAGTCTGGACGCTGTACACCTTCGACTCTTCTTTCTCTACCTAAAGTAGTAGCTAATTTATCTAAAAAAGCCTCTCTATTCTGTATCATTATGACTCCCCCTCCTTCTGTCGTTGCTTAAACCAAGCACGGAACGACTGACCTTCAGGAGCATAGAAATTACGTACACTCGTCCAATCTTTCAATGGGCCCGGTCCATTTTCAATCATGCCCTCTTTTGTCCATGGTCTAAGAGCAGGCTTAGCGAGATTTGCACTTAAGTTATAAAGAGATGGGTTTGCTGACCACTTCGCAAATCCCTTCATCATGAGCTTTTCAGCCATAGGTGCTTTATTTTCTCGTTCCACAATGATTTGACGATGGCGAACCAAATGCTCGTGCAGTGGGATTTTAACAGGACATGCCTCTGAGCACGCTGCACATAGCGTCGATGCATATGGAAGCTCTTTATGATCATCATAGCCTTCTAAAAGCGGCGTAATGACTGCACCAATCGGTCCTGGGTAAATTGAGTTATAAGCATGCCCTCCGATATGACGATAAACAGGGCATGCGTTAATACAGGCTGCACAGCGAATACAGTGAAGTGCTGATTGAAATTCTGTTCCTAAAATTTTCGAGCGGCCATTGTCTACAATAACTAGATGAAATTCATCTGGACCATCTACTTCTTCATCAAGCCTTGTCCCTGTAATAGCAGTGATATAGCTCGTTAGCTTTTGTCCAACCGCTGCTCGCGTTAGCAAACTAACAAGTATCTCCATCTCTTCCCAAGTTGGAACAATTCTTTCCATTCCCATTACTGTAATAACAGTGTCCGGGAGGCTTGTGACCATTTCTGCGTTTCCCTCGTTGGTAACAAGCGTGATAGCACCTGATTCTGCAATAGCAAAATTACATCCTGTAACCCCCACATCAGCCGCTAAAAAATCTTGACGAAGTTGTTCTCGCGCGAACGCTGCTAGCTCTTCCGGGGTATCTGAGCCATCATATCCTTTTTTATTAGCAAACGTTTCTCGTATTTGCCCTTTATTTTTATGAAGAGCAGGAGCTACGATGTGGGAAGGTGGATCTTCATCCAATTGTAAAATCCATTCGCCCAAATCAGATTCAACAACTTCAGCACCTACTTCTTCGAGCGCTTTATTTAAACCGATTTCTTCCGTTACCATCGATTTTGATTTAACAACTTTTTTCGCTTCCTTCTTTTTTATCACACTTTTAACATACTCATTTGCTTCTTCTGCTGTTTCTGCAAAAAAGACATTTCCTCCTCGTCTAGCTACTTGCTCGCTTAGTTGCTGCAAATAGTAGTCTAGATTCTCTAATGTATGCGTGCGAATTTCAGAACCTAGCTGTCTCCAATCTTCCCAGTTTCCCAATGCTTCTGCCTGACTCAATCGCCCATTTCGAAGTCTTCCTTGAGCGGAGGAAACAGCTTGCCTCATGAAATCATCTGCAATTCCTTTTTGAATTCGTTCTTTGTATGGAATTTCACCAATTTTGACGCTCATCTCCATTCCTCCGTTTCTTAATGAGTGTTTAAAATCTCCGTAATATGAACGACTTTAACTTCTTTTCCTTCACGACTCATGCGACCGCCAATATTCATTAAGCATCCCATATCAGCGCCCACTAAATACTCTGCTTCCGTTTCTGATACGTGGCGTGACTTTTCACTGACCATCTCTTGTGAAATAACAGAGTTTTTCACAGCAAACGTACCACCAAACCCACAGCAATCTTCTTCACAAGGTAAGTCAACTAATTCTACACCTTTTACGTTTCTCAACAGTACTTTAGGCTGTTCCTTTACTCCTAACAGTCGTTTCATATGACAGGAAGAATGAAACGTGACTTTTCCTTTAAACGAAGAATCTAAATCTGTAACGTTTAATACATCTACAAGAAATTCAGTAATCTCATAGCACTTAGCTGCAAAAGCTTCTGCTTCTTTCTCCCATTCTACATCTCCTTTGAACACAGCCGGATACTCTTTCAACATGCTAATGCATGATCCTGATGGTCCAACTATATATTCAGAATGACGAAAAGCTTTCATCATTTGCTTCATTGACTGCTTTGCTTCCTGTAAGTATCCGCTGTTATACGCTGGTTGGCCACAGCACGTTTGCTCCATAGGGTAATCAACTGTACAGCCGCATCGTTCCAGGATTTCAAGCGTATCTTTAGCGACATTGGCAAAAAGAATGTCACTTAGGCATGTACTAAATAAGGAAACTTTCATACTTGCTCACCTCTCAGAAATTTGGTAAACAGCCCGTTACATCATTCAATATATGTAAAGAGGCGGCTTTGAACATTTTGTAAATGCTCAAGCATCGCTTCACTCGCCTCATTCGGCTGTCTATTTTTAATAGCTTCAAAGATTCTTCGATGCTCTACTTTTAAATCTTCCACTGTATTACCTGAATATAAGAATACTTTTCTCGTTTCTTGAATCGTCTCAGAGATCAACGACGACACGCTGCTCATTAAATTAATAAGTAATTTATTATGTGTCGCATTCGCAATGGCCAAGTGGAAGTCTAAATCAGCGCTTGATGCTAACTCTTCATTCCCACTTGCATTCTCCATTACAATCAATGCTTTCTCAAGCGCTAATAGGTCCTCTTCTTCGTGCACCGCTGCTGCTTGAGCTACCGTACCTAGCTCTAAAATTTCACGAACTTTGTAAAGTTCCTTAATATCTTCAATCTTCATTAAAAAAGCAATGTTAACAGGCAACTGGAATTTAGAAGGATCGAAGTTATTTACAAATGTACCTTCTCCATGCCTCGCTACTACTAGCCCCATTGTACGTAAGCCACTTAAAGCCTCGCGAATAGTTGACGTCCCTACATCAAAGCTTTTTGCTAACTTTTCAACAGACTCTAATTTATCACCGGGCTTTAGATCTCCCGCTTTAATTAATTCAATTAGTGTTTCAGCTACTTCCTCATATGCTTTTTTTCCACGAACACGTTTATAGTTCATTTCATTCAACTCCCATCTATCCCTCTATTATATAGATTTACTTATAAGAGAATACAATGGGAACCCTGCTTTTCTTATTTAAAAAACATTTAAAAAGAGAAACCCCGCTATACCCGCTAATACTACATATACAACTGCTGTTCCTAACGTTTTGCGAATAATTTCCCCCTCTTTACCAGATAAACCAACAACAGCACTAGCAGCCACCACATTGTGAACACAAATCATATTTCCCGCTGCAGCACCAATGAGCTGAACTGCTAAAACAGTGTTTAAGTTTAAGCCAATTGCTTGGGCAACATTGTACTGAATTGGTGAAAAGGTTAATGTGGATACCGTTGCACTCCCAGTAATGAACGCCCCAAGTTTTCCAAGGAATGGCGCTACAAAAATCCAGACTGACCCCAAAGAACTCGCTAATGATTCTGCAATATATTCTGGCATGCTATTTAAATTGTTTAGATTCAGTCCGGAATTAACAAACACCTGTACCATCGCAAGCGTTGCAATGAGTGAAATCGCTGTGATTTTCATTGTACCTAGTGACTCTTTTGATGCTTGCAAAAATGTTTTATAAGACTTTCTTTGAATAAGAAAAGCAAACACAGCTGCCAAAGTTAGAATCGTTCCTGGAGAATATAAAAATTCCCACTTAGAAACAATACCTTGTACTCCTAAAATATCCGTCCAGGTTAAGTCAATAGCAGTTAACGCAAATTGCTTAAGTCCTGGGATAACTCTAGTCAACAGCAATAAGACTACAACGATAATATACGGTGCCCATGCTGTTAAAATGCCCATTTCCGCTTTATCTTCCGCTATCTTGAAATCTTTCCTCATTACCTTTTTCCATTCTCCCTTAGGTAATAAGATTCCTCTCTTTGCTGTCAAAGTTGCTACAATTAACGTAATAAGAGAGGCTAAAATAGAGACAAATTCATGCCCAAAGAAATTTGCAATCAGAAATGCGCTTCCCGTGTATACAATTCCGATGAGGAACGTCCATGGAAACATCTGCAGCGCATCTTTTATACCACTGCGACTAAATGTGGTTAATACAACCATTAAAATAAATGGAATAAAGACACCCGCCAATAAGTCTAAACTTGTGACTTGCACCGCAATTTCTTTAAAGAAATTAATATCTGCGCTTGGAATATTACTGAGTCCGACTGCTACTGGCGTCCCCACTGCTCCAAACATAACGGCTGTACTATCAGCAATTAGCGCAATGGTGGCGGCCACCAGTGGTTGAAAACCCAGAGCCAATAATAGCGGGCCTGTCACCATCGCCGGTGTCCCAAAACCAGCGGCTCCTTCAATAAGTGAGCCAAATAAAAAAGCTACAATAACTACTTGGACACGCATATCAGCTGAAATGCTTTGAAAGCCTTGATTGATTCGAACAACTCCACCCGTATTTCGAAGGGTATTCAACAATACCAATGCACCGAATAAAATCCACAAAATCGTAAATGTTTTATGTATTCCTTGAAAAATTGATGCTAAAATTACTTTCCCTTCCATCCCCCAGATAGTAAGCGCTAACAATATGACGATAATTGAACTCAATGCCATTCCTTTAGCAGCTGACATCCTTAGAACTACAAGAAACAAAAATGGCGCAATGATCGCACTTAGCGCAATGAACAATAACATATAAACCCTTCCCCCTAGTTGCCTTATATTATTAAGCGCTCATATCTAATAAGGTCATCTGATGACCTTATTAATATAGTTACATAAATTTCATAAATAGACAATGGGGAATTTTGCATTTTTATCATAAAAGCAAGGTTAGCAGTAATTTTTATTCGTTTATCATTTTTTAACGAGTATCTATTTTCATTACTTCACCTTTTGAAAAGAGGTAAGAAGAATTTCCTATCCAGAAGAGTGCAACAGCTATATGAAATAAAATTAAAAACCAGGCAAATATCTTCATTCTCAACCTCCTTTATATCTATCCTAATTTTAACATAGAATAAATTTACTTTTTTGTAATTTTCACTAATATAAACACAAAAAGAAAGAGAGCAACCAACAGGTTACTCTCTTTTTATATGATTTAAAAACCCGATTAACTATTACTCAACCGTAACAGACTTAGCTAAGTTACGTGGTTTATCTACGTCACAATCACGGTGTAGTGCTGCGTAGTAAGAAATTAATTGTAATGGAATAACCGCTGCTAAAGGTGCTAATGTTTCGTGTACCTTTGGAATTACATAGCGATCTTCTTCTGTTTCTAAGCCCTTCATTGAGATAATGCAAGGATTAGCTCCGCGCGCTACTACTTCTTTTACGTTTCCGCGAATGCTTAAGTTTACATGCTCTTGTGTTGCAAGGGCAATAACAGGCGTATTGTTCTCAATTAACGCAATTGTTCCGTGCTTTAACTCTCCACCAGCAAATCCTTCTGCTTGGATATAAGAGATTTCCTTAAGCTTTAAAGAACCTTCTAATCCAACGTAATAGTCAACAGAACGTCCGATGAAGAATGCGTTACGCGTTGTTGCTAAGAATTGAAGAGCGATGCTTTCCATTTCTTCTTTATCGTCACATAGAACTTCCATTGTATTAGCAACAATCGCTAGTTCTTGCATTAAGTCAAAATCAAGCTTAATGCCACGTGCTTGTGCAGTTACTGCTGCTAGAATTGAAAGTACTGCTAGCTGAGCAGTATATGCTTTTGTAGAAGCAACAGCAATCTCTGGACCAGCGTGTAATAATAACGTGTAATCTGACTCACGAGATAGAGTTGACCCCGGAACGTTTGTAATTGTTAATGCTTTGTGACCAAGCTCTTTAATCTGAACAAGAACTGCACGGCTATCTGCAGTTTCACCACTTTGAGAAATAAAGATGAATAGTGGTTTTTCAGATAAAAGTGGCATGTTGTAAGAAAACTCACTCGCTACGTGGACTTCAACTGGAACTTTCGCCCAAGTTTCAATGAATTGTTTTCCTACTAATCCAGCATGGTAACTTGTTCCACAAGCAACGATATATACACGATCAGAGTCGTTCATTGCTTTTACAATATCCTCATCAACATGAAGTTCATTGTCAGCACCTTGATATTGCTGAATGATTTTACGCATTACTAGAGGCTGCTCATCAATTTCTTTTAGCATGTAGTGAGGATACGTACCCTTTTCAATATCACTTGCATCTAATTCAGCAGTGTAAGGATCGCGCGCTACTACTTCACCATCTAATGTTTTAATTGTAACAGCTTCTTTTGTTACGATTACTGTTTCTTTATCCATTAGCTCTACATATTGGTTTGTTACTTGTAGCATCGCCATTGCATCACTTGCTACAACGTTAAAGCCTTCACCTAAACCAACAAGTAACGGACTTTTATTTTTAGCAACATAAATTGTGTTTTTATCTTCATTATCAATTAATGCTAGTGCATAAGAACCGTGTAGTAAGCTTACCGCTTTACGGAATGCTTCTTCTACTTCTAATCCTTCACTTGCAATTTTTTCAATTAAATGAACGATTACTTCTGTATCCGTTTCACTTTTGAATTCAACATCTTGTAAATACTCACGCTTTAAGATTGCGTAGTTCTCAATAACTCCGTTGTGAACTAGCGTAAAGCGACCGTTATGACTTTGGTGTGGGTGAGCATTTTCACGGCTTGGAACACCGTGTGTTGCCCAGCGCGTATGACCGATACCAGCTGGTGCTACAACGTTATTATCGACTGATTGACGTAGTTCAGCAATACGTCCTTTTTCTTTGAATACGTGTACGCCACCGTCATTAACAACTGCAATACCCGCTGAGTCATATCCACGATATTCTAATTTTTCAAGACCACGTAATAAAATTTCCTTTGAATCTTGAGTTCCAATATAACCTACAATTCCGCACATAGATTGTAATCCTCCTTAAAGTAATGAAGAACGTTACCTTCTTCACAATAACGATTATCTTCTTAATGCGTTTGTCCAAAGAGTCACCCCTTTGTTTTTCACATTAAGCTTTCGATTGTGATAATCAACAACCGGGAGGCATCCGCCGATACTTCGATAAACCTCCTCCTCGTCAACTAAGCCACTGTCGTCTCAGACTTAGTTCAGGCGCTTTTACATATATTAAATTATTTTTAACATTCCCTCCTTTTGTAAACTAGAGACGAACAGATTTAATCTTACAACAAAGCATAAGAAATCGTCAATTATCTTTATTACCAATAGTAAAAACAGGCCTTTTTGCGTGCCGCTTTGTACAATTGGCATAATATAAAAATATGCATAAGCAGCTCATGTGGTCACTGCTTATGCATAGAATGATGAATTACTCTAGTCCCATTTCTTCTTTTACAACTTCAACAATGCGGTTTACGTAAGTCTCACACTCATTTTGGCTTGGTGCTTCAACCATTACGCGCACAAGTGGCTCTGTACCTGAAGGGCGAACAAGAACGCGACCGTTTCCAGCCATTTCTTTTTCTACTTCGGTAATTATTTCTTTTACCTTCTCGTTTTCAGTTACGTGATGTTTATCCGTTACTCTCACGTTTACAAGCAGCTGTGGAAACTTTGTCATTTCGTTTGCTAGTTCAGATAATTTTTTATTTGTTGCCTTCATAATGTTTACAAGCTGAATCGCAGACAACATACCGTCTCCTGTCGTGTTATAATCAAGGAAGATAATATGACCTGATTGCTCTCCACCTAAATTGTATTGATGTACTTTCATCTCTTCTACCACGTAGCGATCTCCAACCGCTGTCTGAGCACTTTCAATTCCGTTTGCTTCAAGAGCCTTGTAGAATCCAAGGTTACTCATAACCGTAGAGACAAGCGTGTTATGTTTTAAACGCCCTTGTTCAAATAAATACTTTGCACAAATGAACATAATTTGATCGCCATCTACAATGTCACCATTTTCATCGATTGCAATTAGTCGGTCTCCGTCACCATCAAAAGCTAATCCTACGTCCGCACCTTTTTCTTTCACAAATGCTGATAATGCTTCAGGGTGAGTAGAACCAACACCTTCGTTAATATTTAATCCATTTGGAGATGCACCCATTGTTGAAATATCAGCATCTAAGTCTGCAAATAAATGTGCTGCTAGAGATGAAGTCGCACCATGTGCACAGTCAAGCGCAACGTGTAAGCCAGAAAAATCTTCATCGATTGTTTGCTTCAGATACTGAAGATATTTTTGACCGCCTTCAAAATAGTCATTTACCTGTCCAAGATCTTTACCAACAGGTCTTGGTAGCTCATCTTTTGGATTATCAATTAATGCTTCAATTTCATTTTCTTGAGCATCAGATAACTTGAATCCATCTGGACCAAAAAACTTGATTCCGTTATCTTGCACTGGGTTGTGTGAAGCAGAAATCATAACCCCTGCTTGTGCACCCAGCGCTTTTGTTAAGTAAGAAACACCTGGAGTTGAGATTACACCCAAGCGCATTACCTCCGCTCCGATAGACAGAAGACCTGCTACCAAAGCTCCCTCTAACATATGCCCTGATACACGCGTATCGCGACCGATTAGGACTTTTGGTCGTTCTGTATCTTTTGTTAATACGTATCCTCCAAAACGACCAATTTTAAATGCAAGCTCAGGTGTTAATTCACTGTTTGCAACACCCCTTACACCGTCTGTTCCAAAATACTTACCCATTCTTTTTCTCTCCTTTTATGTCCATTGTGTATATTTAATTTGCGGATGATGAGCCACTTTCTTCGTTACTTGCATTGTTTTCAACGTTACCTTCATCCTCTTCGTTAGATCCGGTATTATCAGACGGATCAGAAGGCTCGTCCGGATTATTATTACCGCCTTCTTCTGGTGGTTCAGAAGGGTTTTGTTCTTCTTCATCTGAAGGGTTTCTTTCACTAACTTTCACTCGTAGCGTTTTTGTAGAAAGAGTGCCTTCAATCCCGCTTGGAACCGTTAAAGAAATAGGAACCGAAAACTCACCAGGTGTTAACCTTGCGACATTGGCAGATATACCAATATCACTTCGAGTAACATTTCTTAGCTGTTGTTGTGGTCCTGATAGGTCAACTCGTACCGCTCCGTTTTTAGGAGATAAAATTTCATATTTATATTTGGAGTTTTGACCATTTAATGACACTGACAAGCTTTCAAACGACTTTTTTCCATCTTTCTCTTCTTCGGCTACAGAGGTTTCTTCTGCGTCAGTTTCTTCTTCCTCTTCTTCATCCAGCTTTTTTACGTTTACACTCACTGTAACTTGCTTAGGCTGAACGCTATCTGCACCTTCTGGAACAGGGACATCAACTTTTACTTCGGAAGTTTTGGAAATCCCCGTCACGTCGACTGGGATATTATCAATTGACGAGATAGAATCTAATACGTCTTTTTCACCAATAACGGTTACTTCATCTTTATCTAAAGAAAGATCTGTAATTTCAATTCCTTCGCCTAAGGTGCCCGTTTGCTCAAGGCTAATCGGAACCTTCTTACTTCTATTTTCAATTGGGATTGTAACATTAACTACTTCTGGTTCAATAGCTACATCTAGCTTATTCAGGTTTTTATCAAATGCTACTACCTCTGCTTGTTCATTTACATCTTTACTTACGTTATCTAATTCAACAAGAGCTTTTACATAGGCTACTTGCGATAGCTGACTCTTAGCTCCAGTAACCGTTACCGTCTCTGGACTAATTTGTGCAGAGCCCGCTTTATAACCTTTTTTTACCTGATTTTTATCAAAGCTTGCTTCTACTGGAAATTCTTGTGATTGTTGATTTTCAATGCTAACTGTTACGACTTGCGGATCAATTTTAACATCCAGACGATCCGAAATATTTCGGTGTTGTAATTCTACTTGGTGCTCTCCCAAACCGTAGTTATTTAAATCCACATATACTTCCAAGTCTTGCTTTAGCTTTTCTTGTTGAAGAGCACTTTTAGAACCTTCTAAAGTAACATTAACCGTATCTGGAACACCGCTAATAATCATATTATCTTGATCATAGGAGACTTCCACAGGAACATTTGTAATGGTTTCTGTACCTGTTCCTGATGATTTACTTGTACCAAGGATTGTATTTGTATCTTGATTATCGATGCTAACAGATAGATAAAGCATCAAAGCTAAAAGAAGCGCAATTATTTTCATGATCCAAGGATTGTTTAATAATCTATCCATTCTTCTTCGACCTCCATTGCCAACGAGCTGAAGAAGATGCTCTTGAAGTATTAACCAACTCTTTCTCAAGCATTTCTTTTAACGTATCAATTGTTAACTCACGATATAACTCACCATTCTTTGTCACAGAAATACCACCTGTTTCTTCAGATACTATAACCGTTATACTATCTGTTACTTCACTAATACCAACAGCTGCTCGGTGACGAGTTCCTAGCTCCTTTGAAATGAAGGGGCTTTCGGAAAGTGGTAAGTAGCAAGCTGCAGCTGAAACTTGATTGCGCTGTAAAATAACGGCTCCATCATGCAATGGCGTATTAGGAATAAATAAATTAATCAATAGCTCTGATGAAACATTGGCATTTAGCGGAATACCTGTTTCAATATAATCATTCATTCCTGTTTCTCGCTCAATCGAAATTAAAGCTCCTATACGACGCTTTGCCATATAATGCGTAGCTTTTGTAATAGCTTCAATTGTTAATGCGCGTTCATCCTCTTCAGGAAGGCTAGCTTTAGAAAATAAACTCCCTCTTCCTAATTGCTCCAACGCTCTGCGAACTTCAGGTTGGAAAATAATAATAACTGCTAAAAATCCCCATGTTAAGGCTTGATCCATTAACCATTGTAATGTGTTTAGGCCCAGGAAGTTACTAATAAAGCGTACAACAACGATGACGATTATTCCTTTGAGTAACTGTACAGCTTTCGTACCTCTGATGACCATTATCAATTTATATATAACAAACCAAACAAGGAGAACATCGATTATATTTCCTAAATATGCGAAGATCGGTAGCTCTCCAAAAGGCATCGTCTCACTTCCTCTATTTATATGTAGTCAATTAAACATAACTTTTTTATTATATCATAAATTTAAAATTCCCTACTAGTTAGACATAACAACAATTGGTTTTTATTTACAAAAAGAATCGTCCAATAGTCGTGATGACCGGGGACGATTCTTTAGCAAATCTTTATTTTTACCGTCAAGGGAACTTGTTTTTATTCATTATTTGACAGGTTAACTGCGTCTTTAACACCATTCTTTACATTGTACCAAATCCATTCAAACATTTGGTCTAATTCTTCAATATCACCGGTAACCTCCCCCGCAGATGCAAGGTATTGATCACCATTAATAACTGTAATATTTCCATCTACCGTTCCTTCTACTTTTATATCACCGTTGCGTACAGTAACATCTCCTTTAACCACTTCGCCAGCTGGTACAATAACAGTCTTGTTTTCAATCACAAGGTTATCCTGCTTAGAGACTGCAAACTCTTCGTTAGTATTCCATGCTGAAAAAGTAGCCCCAGACATTAACAACGTAAACACAGCAGCTGCTGTTAAAAATGGGTGATTGGTAAACCAACGATTCATTCTTACAGCGCTCTTCTCTTTAGGAAGACCTGCCATAATATTAGCCGTAAAGTTCATAGGTGTATCAATATGAGAAGTGCTTTGAACAAAAGCAATGGTTCGCTTTAATTGTTTAAAATGTTCTTGGCATGCATCACATTCCTGTAAATGCTGCTTCAATAACTGTTCATTCTCTTTTGTAAGATCTCCATCTAAGTATTCATGGATTAGATTTACATAGGAACTTGAGCATTTCATTATTTTCACTCCTTACAAATGGCGAAGTCTGTTTCTTAAGGCTTCCCGTCCTCTATGAATTCTTGTCTTTACAGTACCAATCGGTAGCTCTAAAATTTCACTAATTTCTTTCAAAGAAAGTTCATCAATATATTTCAGCACAATAACTGTACGATATTTCTCAGGTAGCTTTAAAATTTCAGATTGAATTAAGTCTTGCAGCTCTCCTCTTTCTAATTCATCTTCAGGGAGTGCTTGGTCTGCAGCAATCTGTGAGTACATATTAAGACCTTCCGTTCCAGCTACTTCTGCATCTAAATAATAATCTGGCTTCTTTTTACGAATTTTATCAATACAAAGATTTGTTGCAATCCGATATAGCCATGTGGAAAATTTCTTGGATGAGTCATAACTGTGAATATTAACATAGGCTCGAATAAAAGCTTCCTGAGCCGCATCTTGCGCTTCTTCACGATTACCTAACATGCGATAGCATAGCTGATAGAGCTTATCTTTATGATATTCTACAATATCAGCAAACGCATCTTGATCGCCTTTTTTTACTTTTTTTATTTTCCGCTTTAATAATAACTCCATGTAAAAGTGACCTCCGCCCATTGCGGGATAGTATATATACGTTTACTTCTAATTAAAGTTTCATTCATGCTTAATTATTTTAACAAAAATTTGATGTTTATGTTTAAGATTTTTTAAATTGGGATATTTATGAAGTAAAAGACTATTATAAAGTGAGGAATGTCGCTGATGGAGAAAAATTTACTGGAACGAATTGAAGAGCATCGCCACATGATGTTAAATACTGCACAACAAACATCTCTATGTTCTAAAGAGGTACTGAGGTTAAGCTCAGAGTTAGATACACTATTAAACCAATATACAAAGCAATCAAACTAAATCAGCCCTTGTTGTCAACAACAAGAGCTGATTCTTTTTTATAGTAATTTTTCGCCGAATAAAGAACCCATCAACGCAACAGCCACCGTTGCTGTTTTATTACGCTCATCTAAGATGGGATTAACTTCTACAAACTCAGCTGAAGTAACGACGTTAGATTCAGCTAGCATTTCCATAGCTAGATGGCTTTCTCTGTAGCTAATTCCTCCAATAACAGGTGTTCCTACTCCAGGTGCGTCATGAGGGTCTAAACCATCTAAATCGAGTGACAAATGTACTCCATCTGTTTTATCTTTCAAGTAAGAAATTGTCTCTTCCATAACATGTGCCATTCCAAGTCTATCAACTTCATGCATTGTGTATACCTTAATGCCAATCTCTTTAATTAATTCTCTTTCTCCTTCATCTAAAGAACGTGCACCAATAATCACAATGTTTTCAGGCTTAATTTTTGGCATGTATCCAAAAATATTTGTTAACGTTGGATGCCCAATGCCTAGACTAGCTGCTAGTGGCATTCCATGTATGTTGCCTGATGGAGAAGTGTCAGCCGTATTTAAATCTCCATGTGCGTCATACCAAATAACTCCAAGATTCTCATAATGCTTGCTAACACCGGCTAACGTTCCAATAGCAATACTATGATCACCACCAAGTACAAGTGGAAAATTACCATTTGTAATAACATGATCTACTTTAGACGCTAATCGTTCACTAGCATCTGCTACAGCCTTCAAGTTTTTTAAATTTGTTTTTAAATCATTATGTACTCTTTCTGCAGGAGCAATTTCAATATTCCCTTCGTCCTTAACCACATAACCAATATTTTCAATTCGCTCTACTACTCCCGCATAACGAATCGCACTTGGCCCCATGTCTACCCCTCGACGTGTTTGGCCTAAATCCATTGGTACACCAATAATTGATACATTTTTCATTTCTCTTTCTCCCCTTTTTATCTTTCATACTTCTATTGTATAGCTAAAAGTAAGGATGGCTCAACTCAACACTTTTCTGAATATATATACAACTTAAAAAGAGACAAAAAAACCTCTAAACCGTTGTTTAGAGGTGAATAATTTATGTAATT
>NZ_BCVD01000107.1 GCF_001591565.1 Priestia flexa NBRC 15715
TGTCTCAGTCTCTTTTTAAATAAAGTTAGAGTGTAAATGAGTGTGGATTTGAAACGCAATTCGTAGTCGAAGCGTTTCTTCCGGTGTATGAACCGACCTCCCTAATATTTCTTCACACTTTTCAATTCGATAAATAACGGTGTTTCTATGAATAAATAACTGTTTGGCTGTTTCTGATATTTGACAATTTAAGTTTAGGTAAGTAGATAACGTGTCTAATAAAATAGGTTGGTCTTTTCGATCGTAGTGAAGAAGTCCTTCCAGCGCTTTTTCGTGATATTCTTCCAAGTCTGCAGAGGGAATAAGTCTTAAAAGTTCTCGAAATTGTTTTGGTTGATAAAATTGAATAGGTGCTGCTTGGTCGGTCATTTGAATGTTTTCAAGTGCTTCGATGGCTTCTTTGTACGAATCTATCACGGTTAATAGCGTCTGGCTTTGGTTTCCTATTCCGAAGCATACGTTTTGTTTATAATGTCTTTTTACAACCTTTTGAATAAGGATGAGCTGGTTTGCGATAAACTGATGCTTATCGTAACTATCAGGGAAAAATAAAATGACGTAGCGATTATCCTGTGTGAATAATAAGCTTGGAATAGGCTGTTTTGACAATTCGTACTCGATGAGCTCATAAATCATTTCGCTATCTGTGTATGTGTAATGCTGTAATGGGATTTTCCCAACAGCACAAATGTACTTTTTGTCAGGAGAAAGTCCAATCTGCTTTCCGTGATAAGTGGCTTCATCTATATTTTTGAAGTAATCATGAGTTAGTTGATGGAAATATTCATTTTTCTTTCGGCGCTCTGCTTCTTTTAAAGCATGTTGACGCATCATTTCAAAGGAAAGTACATTCGCTGCTTGTTCAATTGTTAATAAGGATGACTCGTTTGGCAACATGCTGCGATAAATAACTAAAAAGTTGCTCTTGTGTGTATGTGTAGGAATTAAAAATAAGCTGAGTTCTTGTTTTGTTTTTGTGATAGAAAACGTAGCATAGCTGGCTTTAAGGTGAAAATAATTATTTATCTGAACGGCGATCTTTTCTAAAGAAGCTGATGTTTTTTCTTCTTTTTTCTCTGTGTGAAACAATAAATTTCCGTGAAGGTCGAATAGCCCAATTGGAGCGTCGCATAACGTTTGAAGTGAATGTAATATTTTTTCAACACCGTTTCCTTGTAGAATATAGGAGGAAAAGAGTTGATGAGTCATCATCGCTTGTTGAAGATCGCTTGTTTTTTTATCTAAAATAAAGCTTAAAGATTCGTTGATAATGGAACCAAGTGCTTCGTCTGTTTGTAAGTCGATGATAGGAAAGTTTAGCTTCTCTGCGAGTTCGCAAATAGATGAAGGTACTTGTTCGAAGAATCGCTTCGTTTTTATTGCTAGACCTGCGCACTGTTTTTTTGCCATGCCCTCAACCAATTGTAATAGGTTCTCTTCTTTTTCTTTAAAGTGATAGCCGGTTGTGACGAGCAGCTCCCCTTCTTTTAGAAACGTTAAAATATCTGGAGCGTCCATCATGTTAATATTTTGGACGGTTCTTGTTAACCCATTTTTTCCGGCCACAACAGATGCGCTAGCATAAGGCCGACTGCTTAATAATGTTTGTAACTCCATGTTCCCACCCCTTGTTATAAAAAGTTACATTAAATATTGCTATATTCCTATTTTAAAACATAAATTGGTTAAAATAAATAAAAAATTCAGAAAAAAATGTATAAAAAGTAGATGAATCGAGATAAAATCTTTTGTAAGATATATTATATAACATAATATGTAATAAAATATAACAATACGGAGGGGTTGGATGTCGCAGCCAGTTTTAAAAGAACATTCATTAAAAGAAGTAAAGAAAAAAAGAGAATTTCCTCATATTTACTTCATGTTAGCCATTATCATTGGTGTAATGACTATCGCTACATATCTAGTTCCAGCAGGAGCGTATGATCGAGTTCAAGGAGAAGATGGGAGGGAAATGATTGACCCTACTTCGTATGCAGAATTGGAGTCAAGTCCTGTCAGTTTGCTAGGGATGCTAAAAGCTGTTCCCCAAGGCATGGTTGAAGCAGCTCCTGTGATTTTCTTTACATTTGTCATTGGAGGAGTATTTGTAACGCTTCGGTCAGCAGGTGTAATCGAACTTGGGGTTGGAAAAATAGCAAAAAGTTTTTCTCATAAGCCGAAGCTACTAATTCCGGTATTTATGTTTACTTTTGCACTAATAGCATGCTTTATTGGAACGCCTGAATTAGCAATTGTATATGTCCCAGTGATTATGCCACTTATGCTTTCGTTGGGGTATGACCGGGTTACAGCTGCAGCAATTGCGTTATGTGGGACCATTGCTGGTTTTACAGCAGCTCTTACAAATCCCTTTACAGTAGGAACAGCACAAATGGTTGCCGGACTTCCTTTGTATTCAGGAATGATATATCGAATGGTTTGTTTTCTTATTATTATTAGCATTGGAATGGCTTATGTAATGAGGTATGCGGAAAAGAATCGCACTAAGCCAAAGGAGGTTATAAAACCACATGCGTTAAAGAGTAGTGCTACAAATAGACAGAAGGTTGCTGGTATTGTAACGGGTTTATTTTTTATTGGGATGATTGCAGGAGTTATTTTGTATCGTTGGGATATGGTGACATTAGGAGGCTATTTTATTGCGATGGGAATTATTCCGGCTTTAATCGTAGGAATGAACTCTAAAGAAATTGCTGAATCATTCAATGAAGGATTTCGGGACGTTTTAGTTGGTGCGATGGTTTGTGGAATTGCGAGAGGTGTAGCTGTTGTAATGAACGAAGGTCAAATCATGGATACAATTGTATATGGAATTTCTACTGTTATTTCACATCTTCCCGAAAGTGTTACTGTAATAGGGATGCTAATTACGCAAAGCGTATTTAATTTCTTTGTACCAAGCGGAAGTGGGCAAGCTCTTATCATGATGCCGATTATGGCACCATTAGCAGACTTAGTAGGTATTACGAGACAAACAGCTATTCTAGCTTTTCAGTTTGGAGATGGTTTTTCTAATATTTTGTTCCCTACATCAGGATACTTTATGGCTACGCTAGCGATTGCTGGAGTAGGGTGGAACCGCTGGGTAAAGTTTATTCTTCCTCTTTTCCTGCTGTGGATGACCGCGGGGGCTATACTGTTAGTCGTGGCAAACCTAATCGGTTGGTCTTAGTTATATTATCCAAAAAAACACCTTTTTTTTGGAGGATTTGTCAATGAAAACAACTTTTAGATTTCGTAAAATGAAAAGAAAGAGGTGGAAAAGATGGTTGCTGAAATGAAGGGGAAATCGAAGCTCTGCTTACAGGTTGAAAAAGACCTTCAGTGGCTTTCTCAATTTGGAGCGGATACTAGAAAAGGTGTTACACGTTTACTATATTCAACAGAATGGTACGCTGCTCAAGAAGCATTAAAAGAGAAGATGACAGAAAATCAACTAACTGCTTACTATGATGATGTGGGGAATCTTTATGGAAGACTTGAGGGGATAGAACAGAATCAAAAAACCATTCTAGTCGGATCACATGTGGATACAGTTGTGTATGGAGGCAAATATGACGGAGCGTTTGGAATTATCGCAGGTCTTATAGCAGTAGAGCACTTACGAAAAACGTACGGAATGCCAAAGCGGTCGATTGAAGTAGTGTCTCTCTGTGAGGAAGAAGGAAGTCGATTTCCTTTAACTTATTGGGGGTCTGGTCACATTGTTGGATTATACAACTATGAAAATATGAGTCAAGAAATAAAAGATCGAGAAAATATTACGTTAAAGAAAGCAATGGAGCAATACCAATTTGGAAAAGGTCACTATAAAAAGCCGTTTAGACAAGATATTTCACATTTTATTGAGCTACATATTGAGCAAGGTGAGCAGCTTGAAAAAAAACAGCTTGATATCGGACTTGTATCAAGTATTGCAGGACAAAAAAGGTTTACAGTAACCGTGCAAGGAGAGAGCAATCATGCTGGAACAACACCGATGACTCACCGTAAAGACGCTTTAGCAGCAAGCTGTCGTTTCATTACGTCTCTCTTGGATATGAGCAAAAAATACGAAGAGAAGCTGTATATGACGGTAGGAAAGTTAGATGTTTCACCTAACGTACCAAATGTTATACCTGGAAAAGTCAGCTTTAGTATTGATATAAGACACGGTGAAGATGGTGTCTTGGATAAAGTTGAACATGAGATAAAAGTGATGCTACGAGAAATTGCTATAAATGCAGGTGTAACAACAGAAATTAATCGGTGGATGAATGAAAAACCAGTACAAATGGATAAAAATTTATCTGAAATTTCTAAAAGTATTTCCGAGGAAAAGAACATTTCATATATGAGCATGGTGAGCGGGGCTGGTCACGATTCACAGGTGTTTGGACCAAAATTACCTACTTGCTTACTGTTTGTACCAAGTAAAAATGGAATTAGTCACTCACCTAAAGAATACACAAGCGCTGAGCAGCTTGAGAAAGGAATCCAGGTATTAATTGAGTTACTTTACAAATTAGCCTATTAGGAGGATGTTAAGATGCTAAATAAAAAAATACTAAATGCTCCACCGAGAACAATCATGACACCTGGACCTGTAGAAGCAGACCCTAGGGTGCTAAGGGTGCTTGGAACGCCAATCCTTGGTCAGTTCGACCCTGCATTTACAACGATTATGAATGAAACGATGGAGATGCTAAGAGAATTGTTTCAAACCAAAAATAAATGGGCATTCCCAATCGATGGAACTTCAAGAGCTGGGCTTGAAGCAGTGTTAGCAAGTATTATTGAACCAGGAGATACGGTATTTGTACCTATATTTGGACGGTTTGGTCACCTGTTAACAGAGATTTCTGAGCGATACGGAGCAGTTGTCCACAATATTGAATGTGAATGGGGAAGCGTGTTTGAACCAGAACAAGTTATTCGTGAGATCAAGAGAACCAATCCAAAAATAGTAGCTATGGTTCATGGTGAAACATCTACAGGTAGAGTTCAGTCCCTAAAAGAAATAGGGAAAGCTTGCCGAGAAAACGATGCTTTATTTATTGTTGATGCCGTCGCAACAATTGGGGGTATAGATGTTAAAGTGGATGATTGGTATATTGATGCACTTATTGCTGGAACACAAAAGTGTATATCTGTACCTTCAGGGATGGCACCAATTACTTATAATGAACGAGTGGAGCATCATATTACTCAACGAAAAAAAGTGGAGAAAGGAATTGCTACAGAAGCAGATAACAATGTTCGAACACGACCGAATATTATTAGTAATTATTTTGATTTAAGTCAATTACAAGATTACTGGAGTGATCGTCGCCTTAATCATCATACGGAAGCAACATCAATGTTATATGCTCTTCATGAAGGAGTTCGGATCTTACTTGAAGAAGGTTTAGATATACGGTTTGCTCGTCATAAATTACATGAAAAAGCACTTGTTGCAGGTATTAAAGCAATGGGGTTATCGTTATTTGGCAATGAGGCTTCAAAGTTAACAACCGTGACGTGCGTTATTATTCCAAGCGGTATTAATGGAGAAGACGTTCGCAGTACGCTACTTGATCAATTTGGAATTGAAATAGCAAGCTCGTTTGGTCCGCTTCACGGTAAGATTTGGAGAATTGGTACGATGGGATATAGCTGTCGACAGGATAACGTTTTATATACGCTGGCCGGGCTTGAGGCAACCTTGTTAAGAAAAGGAACTTTAATAAATGCAGGGAAAGCCTTACAAGCTGCTTTAGATGTTTATGATAGTGAATTGGTTCATGTGTAGAAATAGATCATGTTGGGGAGTGGGAGAAATGAATGAATTTTTTTTAACGCATCCATACGGTTCGCAAAGAATGTGTACATTTGGAAAAAATGGAATGGTTGCAACAAGTCAACCTTTAGCAGCGCAGGCAGGTTTAGATATGCTAAAAAAAGGAGGTAACGCAGTTGATGCGGCAATTGCAACAGCAGCGTGCTTAACAGTAGTCGAGCCGACGTCAAATGGAATTGGAGGAGATGCATTTGCTCTTGTTTGGATAAATGATGAACTGCACGGCTTAAATGCTAGCGGACCTGCTCCTAAAAAGCTTTCAATAGAAGCTTTAAAAGAGAGAGGTATAACAGAAGAAATGCCCGAGTATGGCTTAACACCTGTAACAGTTCCTGGTGCACCTAGTGCTTGGGCTGCATTATCAAAACGATTTGGAAAGCTTCCTTTAACAGAAGTACTGCAACCTGCAATTACATATGCTCAAGAGGGGTTCCCTATCTCTCCGATTTTAGGTTACAATTGGAATGTTGCATACGAGAAGTTTAAAGGCGAATTAAAAGGGGAAGAGTTTGCTGGCTGGTTTGAAACATTTGGAATAAATGGAAAATCGCCAAAAATTGGTGAAGTGTGGTCATCAAGTGATCATGCAGATACGCTTATTGAGATTGCGGAAACAGAAGCTGAATCATTTTATCGAGGAAGAATTGCTGAAAAAATTGATGCGTTTTCTAAAGCTCATGGAGGCTTTATTCGAAAAGAAGATTTGGCAGCTTTTCAACCTGAATGGGTTAAGCCGATTTCGGTGTCTTATAGAGGCTATGATGTTTGGGAGATTCCGCCTAACGGTCAAGGCTTAATTGCTCTTTTAGCACTAAATACCTTAAAAGGTTATGAGTTTAAAACTAAAGATTCAGTGGATACGTACCATAAGCAAATTGAAGCGATGAAACTAGCTTTTGCAGATGGAAAGAAATTTATTACTGATTCTAAGCATATGAAGGTGGCTATAGAAGATCTGTTACACGATGAATATGCTGATGCACGTCGAGCTTTAATCGGTGACGATGCAAGGCTACCAGAAGCTGGTCAACCACTTCACAGTGGAACCGTTTATTTAGCAACGGCTGATGATGAAGGGAATATGGTTTCTTTTATTCAAAGCAACTATAAAGGCTTTGGATCAGGAGTAGTTGTTCCAGGAACAGGCATTGCTCTTCAAAACCGCGGACACAATTTTTCACTCGATGAGAGTCACGATAATCGACTAGAGCCAGGTAAAAGAACATATCATACTATTATCCCAGGCTTTTTAACAAAAGGTAATCAAGCGGTTGGACCATTTGGTGTAATGGGAGCGTTTATGCAGCCTCAAGGTCATGTTCAAGTCATTATGAATATGGTTGATTTTGATTTAAATCCTCAAGCGGCACTAGATGCACCAAGGTGGCAATGGATTAATGATAAAACAGTTCTTGTAGAAAAAGATATGCCAAGTTATATTGTGGAAGCGTTAGAGAGAAAAGGTCATGATGTTCAAGTGGCAACAAGTCGTCATTCGTTTGGTCGTGGACAAATTATTCGCAGAGATCCTCAAACAGGGGTATTGTTTGGAGGAACAGAGCCTCGAACAGATGGGGCTGTTCTAACGTATTAAGGAGAGATTACAACAAAGAAAGGAGCGTATAAAATGCAGCAATTACATATTTTTATCGCGTTTTTTCGCTCAGGTATGCTTGGTTACGGAGGTGGGCCGTCCGCTATACCACTTGTTAAAAAAGAGGTTGTTGATACATACAAGTGGATGGATAGCGATGAGTTTGGTGACGTATTAGCAATTGCTAATACGCTACCAGGTCCTATTGCAACAAAGCTAGCGGGATATATTGGGTATCGGGTTGGCGGAGTGATAGGGATGATTAACGCATTAATTGCGGCAGTAGCACCAACTGTCTTGCTTATGGTTCTCCTTTTGACAACCCTTACGCAGTTTAAAGACCAGGCATGGGTAATCGGAATGACTAAAGCTGTTGTACCTGTAGTTGGGGTTATGTTAGCTGTTATGACGTGGGATTTCTTGAAAAAATCTACTGGTGGATTAGGTTGGACAAAAGCTATTTTACTGGCATTTGTAAGTTTGGTACTGATGGAGTTTATTCATATTCATCCAGCAATTATTATTATTTTACTAATGGTTGCAGCGTGGATTCCCGTTAAAAGAAAGCAAAAAGAAAAAGAAGTTCAGGAACAAAAGAGGGAAACTGTATGATTTATTGGCAATTGTTTATGGCTTTTTTTGTATCAAATATTTTAGGTTATGGAGGGGGACCAGCCTCAATTCCATTAATTCAAAAAGAAGTAGTTGACCGCTACGGGTGGTTAACGGTTAATGAGTTTAGTGAAATGTTGGCAATTGGTAATGCGCTACCGGGTCCAATCGCAACAAAAATGGCAGGTTTTATTGGCTATCAAGAAGCAGGTATCCTGGGGGCGTTTGTTTCATTACTAGCTACAATTGCTCCTTCTGTCATACTTCTAGTTGTCTTATTACGGATCTTATATAAGTATAAAGATTCACCAAACGTGAAGAAAATGACAAACTTTATTCGCCCTGTTATTGCTGTTCTACTTGGAGTTATGGCTTATGATTTCTTTGCAAGCTCTTATGTGGATTCAGGGGTATGGCAGACGTTATTTTTAATTATTACGAGCTTTGTACTGATGGAGAGATTACGTGTTCATCCAGCGATTGTTATTGTAGGTGCTCTTGCTTACGGTGCTATTTTTCTTGCTTAAAAAAGACCTCGAGTATGAGGCCTTTTTTTGTGTGAAAATAATAAAAATCAGTATTATTTATAAAAAAATGAAGTTAATTGAAAACGTTTTATATGCTTATAATTCAACGTTTTAAGGAAGTCTATGGAAAAAGTTTGTAAAAGATTATAAAAAAAAACCTAAAAAAGTATTGACGATTTAGGTAAAACCATTCATAATACAAATCAACATCACACAACATCATCTAAACGTTAAAACAAACGTTTAAACACACATACATAGTCAATATTGAGCGTTGATAGGAGCAATAGTAGAAAAGGTTTCCCTGTTTCAGAGAGCTGACGGTCGGTGCGAGTCAGAACACAAACCCTTCGAAGTACATTCCTTGAGCATCTTTTCTGAGTAGGAAAAGACGGCATAGCCGTTATCGTAATGAAGAGGCAAGCGAATGCTTGCAACTAGGGTGGTACCGCGATTAATTCGTCCCTACTGACCTTACCTTAAGGGTGAGATCAGTAGGGACTTTTTGTATTTACCGCCCTATAGAAAATTAAATAATTAAACAAGCGATGAAAAGAGCATAGTAGCAACGTGTTTCCCTGTTTCAGAGAGCTGACGGTCGGTGCGAGTCAGAACACAAACTAGTTGTGAATTACATTCTTGGAGCTTACTTTTGCATAGCAAAAGCGGCATAGCCGTTATCGTAATGAAGAGGCAAGCAAATGCTTGCAATTAGGGTGGTACCGCGATCAATTCGTCCCTACTGACACAATCAGTAGGGACTTTTTGTATATTCCGCACTCAGCGGACATGTAAGATACTATAAAAACATACAAAATCTAGGAGGGTCTTAACAATGACAAAAACTTTAGAGCAATTACGTGGACAAATCGATCAATTAAATTTAGAAATTTTAGAATTATTAAATAAACGTGGTGAGATCGCAAAAGAAATTGGTGAACTAAAAGGTACACAAGGTGTAAAACGTTTTGATCCAGTTCGTGAGCGTGAATCATTAAATCACATTTTAGCAAACCATAACGGACCATTTGAAGCATCAACAGTTCAACATATTTTTAAAGAAATTTTCAAGGCAAGCTTAGAGCTTCAAGAAGATGATCATAGAAAAGCGCTTCTTGTATCTCGTAAAAAGAAATCTGACGATACAGTAGTCGATGTAAACGGAACGAAAGTTGGAGATGGAAACTTACAGTTCGTTATGGGACCATGTGCAGTAGAAAGCTACGAGCAAGTAAAACAAGTTGGCTTAGCTCTAAAAGAACAAGGCATTACGCTAATGCGTGGAGGAGCATTTAAGCCTCGTACATCACCATATGATTTCCAAGGTTTAGGTGTAGAAGGTTTGCAAATCTTACGTAAAGTTGGAGATGAGTTAGGTCTTCAAATTATCAGTGAAATTGTTTCACCACAAGATATTGAAACAGCATTAGAGTACGTAGATGTAATTCAAATTGGTGCACGTAACATGCAAAACTTTGAATTATTAAAAGCAGCAGGTTCAGTTGATAAACCGATCCTACTAAAACGCGGCTTAGCTGCAACAATTGAAGAGTTCATTAACGCTGCTGAGTACATTATGTCTCGTGGAAATGGTAACATCATCCTTTGTGAGCGTGGTATCCGCACATACGAGCGTGCAACTCGTAACACATTAGATATCTCAGCAGTACCAATCTTAAAACAAGAAACGCATTTACCAGTTGTTGTAGATGTAACGCATTCAACTGGACGTAAAGACTTATTATTACCTTGTGCAAAAGCTGCAATTGCGATTGGTGCAGATGCAGTTATGGCTGAAGTTCATCCAGATCCAGCTGTGGCATTATCAGATTCAGCACAACAAATGAACATTCCTGAATTCCATGACTTCATGGCAGAATTAAAAGGTGCGGCAGTTAAGTTATCATAATTATATAGCGATGCAATGAGAGGACTCTAGTAGCAAGCATCTCCCTGTTATAGAGAGCTGATGGACGGTGTAAATCAGTACAAAGATGTGAGCAAAATACACTCCTTGAGCACTCTGTAAAGAGCGGTCGACTGATCGTTAAACAATGAAGGTGGTAAGTACGAATAGCTTGCAACTAGGGTGGTATCGCGAGAATAAGCTCGTCCCTATCTTAAAAGAGGGGCGAGCTTATTTTATTAGGTGAAAAGATTGAATTTTACAAATTGGAGGATGGAAACGATGAGATATTTAACAGCAGGAGAGTCACATGGTCCACAATTAACAGCAATTGTTGAAGGGGTACCAGCGGGGCTTGAATTAACGGCAGAACATATTAATGAAGATTTAGCTAGAAGACAAAAAGGTCATGGTCGTGGTCGTCGCATGCAAATTGAAACAGACCGTGTACAAATTGTAGGTGGAGTAAGACATGGGGCTACTTTAGGTTCACCAGTGGCACTCGTAGTAGAAAACAAAGATTTTACGCATTGGAGAAATATCATGGGAGCTGACCCTGTGGATGAAGATGCAGAAGTGAAGCGTCAAATTACAAAGCCAAGACCAGGTCATGCAGATTTAAACGGTGCAATTAAATACGGACATCGTGACATGAGAAACGTTTTAGAACGTTCATCTGCTCGTGAAACAACAGTTCGTGTTGCAACGGGAGCTGTTGCAAAGCAAATTTTAAAAGCTGTTGGTGTCAATATTGCATGTCATGTTCTAGAAATTGGCGGTGTCAAAGCAGAGCAGACATCATACCAATCCTTAGCGGAACTTCAAGAAAAAACGGAAGCATCTCCCGTGCGTTGCTTGGATGAAGAAGCTGGACAAAAGATGATGAAAGCAATTGATGAAGCCAAAGAAAACGGTGATAGCATTGGCGGTGTAGTAGAAGTAGTCGTAGAAGGGATGCCAACAGCGGTTGGAAGCTATGTACACTACGATCGCAAGCTAGATTCAAAGCTTGCAGCGGCGATTATGAGCATAAATGCTTTTAAAGGTGTAGAGATTGGTGTTGGATTCGAAGCAGCACGTAAGCCAGGAAGTGAAGTGCACGATGAAATTTTATGGAGTGAAGAGCAAGGTTACACGCGTAAAACAAACAATGCAGGCGGATTAGAAGGTGGTATGACTACTGGAATGCCAATCGTTGTGCGAGGCGTAATGAAGCCAATCCCAACGTTATATAAACCGCTTCAAAGCGTAGATATTGATACAAAAGAACCGTTTGCAGCTAGTATTGAACGCTCTGATAGCTGTGCAGTTCCAGCAGCAGCTGTTGTAGCTGAATCAGTTATTGCATGGGAATTAGCTTCGGCTATTGTTGAACAATTTGGTTCAGACCGCATTGATTTGCTGCAACAAAACATTAATGAGCATCGAAAGCATGCAGCGCAATTTTAACATATAAAGGAGAATGAAAGGTGAAAAAACGTGTATTACTGATTGGTGTTGGTCTTATCGGAGGTTCACTGGCACTTTCTATTAAAAAAAATGAAAACGTGCATATTGTGGGAGCAGATATTAATATAGAAGAAATGCGTGTGGCAATGGCACACTCAGTCATTGACGAACAAGCAGATGATGTAAAAAAAGAAGCTGAAATGGCAGATTATATTATTTTAGCAACGCCAGTAGAAGAGACAGCTAATTGGATACACGTTCTTTCAAAGTGGACATTGCAACAAAATGTTGTTATAACAGATGTTGGAAGTACTAAAGTAGCAGTAATGGAAACGGCATTTTTGTTAAAAGAAAAAGGAGTAACGTTCATTGGCGGACACCCGATGGCTGGTTCTCACCAAAGTGGTGCAAGTAATGCACGAGCAGATCTATTTTATGAAGCTCGCTATATGTTAACCCCTTTTGAAGACGAAAATCCACAAAAGATAGATGCGCTTATGCATTTACTTGCGCCGACACAAGCTCACTTTGTCTTTATAGATGCGATTACACATGACCAAGTAACAGGGGTTATCAGTCATTTGCCTCATGTAATTGCCACCAGTCTTGTTCGTCAAGTGAAAGGATACTCAGCAAAGAATACGCTTATTACTGAGATGGCAGCAGGTGGCTTTCGAGACCTTACTCGGATCGCATCAAGTAGCCCGCATATGTGGAGAGATATTCTAAAACAAAATCGCTACACGCTGTTAGCACTTTTAGATGATTGGATGAAAGAAATGGAGCAAGTGAAGAACTTGCTCGAAAAGGGAGATAGTCATGAATTGTTTCATTACTTTTCAGATGCTAAACAATTCAGAGATTCCCTGCACGTATAAATTATTATAAAGGAGAATGAATATGACACTTCAAGGATTAAACGGGATAATTCAAGTTCCAGGTGATAAATCGATTTCGCACCGATCGGTAATGTTTGGATCAATTGCAGAAGGAACAACAACCATCTCAGGATTCCTACCAGGTGATGATTGCCTTAGCACTATTTCTTGCTTTCGTAAATTAGGCGTAGAAATTGAAGTTGTGAATGAAGAAACAGTTATTGTAAAAGGTCGTGGCATTCAAGGGCTACAAGAGCCGACTGAAGTATTGGACGTTGGAAATTCAGGAACAACAATTCGTTTAATAATGGGGATTTTATCAAATACGGCACATCATCATACGCTGATAGGAGATGAGTCTATTGCAAAGCGTCCCATGAAGCGAGTGACAGACCCTTTACGTAGCATGGGAATTCAATTAGATGGACGTGAAGAAGGCAACTTTACTCCTCTTTCTTTAAGAGGTGGAAATGTAAAAGGAATTACATATAAATCTCCGGTAGCTAGTGCACAGGTAAAGTCAGCGATTTTATTAGCTGGGCTACAAGCCGAAGGCGTTACAACGGTTATTGAGCCAGAAAAGTCGCGAGATCATACTGAGCGAATGCTAGAAGCTTTTGGTGTTCAAGTGAAAGAAGAAGGATTATCTGTTTCAATTGAAGGTGGACAAACGTTAACGGGTACACATATTGAAGTGCCCGGAGATATTTCATCGGCTGCGTTTTTCTTAGTAGCAGGGTCTATTATTTCAAACAGTCAAATTGAATTAAAAAAGGTTGGTATGAACCCAACTCGCACAGGAATTTTAGATGTATTACTTAATATGGGTGCATCTATTGAAGAAAAGAATTTAAAGACAGATGTAGCAGAACCTTTTGCAGATTTAGTTGTAAAGTCAGCACCTTTAAAAGGCACTGAAGTAGGAGGCGATCTCATTCCTCGTTTAATTGATGAAATTCCAATTATCGCGCTGGCTGCAACTCAGGCTCAAGGAACGACAGTTATTAAAGATGCAGCTGAATTAAAAGTGAAAGAAACAAATCGAATTGACACAGTCGTTAATGAGCTAAATAAAATGGGTGCTAATATTGAAGCAACAGAAGATGGAATGATTATTTATGGAGGAACGCCGCTTCATGGTGCAAGCGTAAATAGTCATGGAGATCACCGTATTGGCATGATGCTAGCAGTTGCTTCTTGTATTGCAGAAGGTGAAACAATCATTAAAAACCGCGAAGCTGTATCGGTATCATACCCATCATTCTTTGCTCATCTAGATAAACTTAAAGGAAGTAAATAACCGATTAAAAACTAGGTGAAAAGATCGGTATTTCATATTTAACTTGAATATACCTAGGTTTTCTTTTAACTATCTTATATAATGGAAGAAAGTACGAAAGAGAATTTGGTGAATTACAATGTTTTTAATGTTTGTCTATATCGGAGGGATTTTATTCTTTCTAAAAGTTTTAAAGGATAGAGATTTTATTTGGCTATTGTTTTTGTTGCCATTTAGCTTTTTTGTTTTGTTTTATGAAACAAGCTATTTTAATCATATCCCAGTTTGGGGAAAGCTTGTTTTTTTTACCTCTTCCTTTTTAATGATGTACGCAATGATTTTAGTCTATAATCGATTCTTTCGAAAAGAAGCATAAA
>NZ_BCVD01000108.1 GCF_001591565.1 Priestia flexa NBRC 15715
GGAAAACTGAGATCCCACAGCGAGGAAGCTCAGGTTCCTCTCCGCGGAAAGAGAGTGGCCGTAGCGCAATGAAACGTGTTCTGACAACGTAAAGAAGTGAAAAAAGGGATTGTTCGTCGTTTTGAAAATTTGTTTTGTTATGTCGCACCCTCTTTTAACATTGATAAAAAGAAAAAAAAAGCACCTTCCTCTTTTCTTTTTAGACTTTCTGTCAACTTCCCCTGTCGAACGCTTATCAAAAACCGATGTTAAAAATCTAGTTATTTTGACATAACCCCAAGAGAAAGATGTCGAAAATAGTGGGTTCATACAGAGAATTAGAGATAGATACTTCCTCCTATTTTGTCTATATCTGGTATAATAATAGTTATTAAAAACTATTATAGTTTAGAGTTTTTTATGAAGGGACGTGATTACTTACACAAATACCTTAGTCCACTCTACTCCTAGAAATGGAGTGAACGTGATTTGTAAACATTCGCACCCTATACTCCTCACTTTATACACTTACGTTCATTCTCGCACTATTTTACGCAACATATCACCTAGATATCGAAAAAAGCAAGCGCTATCTTTTTTTGAATTACTTGTAATTCAAAACGTGTAAACGGCCAAAAAATAAAAGGGGGATGGTCCGTTGGCAAAGAAAAAAACAAAGGTAAGTGTCTTAGTTTTAGCGGTGATTTTAGTAGTGGGAACTCTCTTCTTCAGCGTAAATAAAACAGAAGCTGCAGGCGGTACAACTCATTTCATCGTCATCAACAAAGCAAACAATCAATTAGCTTATTACAAGAACAACAAGCTCGTTCGTACGTTTTCAGTTGCAACTGGACGAACGAATTCACTTACACCAGAAGGTAAGTTCCGCATTGTTAATAAGATTGTAAATCGTCCTTATTATACGGGCAAAATACCGGGAGGAGATCCACGAAATCCATTAGGAAATCGCTGGTTGGGAATTAACGCTCGTGGTACAAATGGTACAACGTATGCTATTCACGGTAACAACAATCCTAGTTCCATCGGAAAGTACATAAGCAGCGGATGCGTTCGTATGTACGATAACGAAGTGGAATGGTTATTCAGTCAAGTAACAGTGGGAACTCCAGTCGTCATTACGAATTCATCAAAATCATTTGACGCAATTGCGGCAGCTAATGGATACAAAGTATCTGGCAGCAGTCAGCCTTCCCAGCCGGCTGTTAGCGGCCTTAAAAAAGGAAGCCGTGGCAATGAAGTGCGCACGCTTCAGCAAAAGCTCACTTCTCTTGGTTATGATACAAAAGGCGTGGATGGAATCTTTGGAAACAATACAGACACGGCTTTAAGAAGATTCCAAAAAGATCGCGGCTTATCTGTTAACGGCGTGGTTGACTCAGCTACCCAAAAAGCGCTAAACGGAGCAAAACCAGGCGTCAAACCACCAGCAACAAGCACTGGTTTAAAGAAAGGAATCCGTGGTAACGAAGTGCGTGCTCTTCAACAAAAGCTTACCTCTCTTGGCTTTAGCACAAAAGGAATTGACGGCGTATTTGGAAATAATACGGATGCTGCTTTGCGTCAGTTTCAAAAAGCTCGCGGACTATCTGTCACTGGAGTCGTTGATGCTGCTACGCAAAAAGCGTTAAACGGAACAACAGCTAGCAAGCCTTCTTCACCCAGCAAAGGCCCTAGTTTAACGTCAGGGCCAACTTTGAAGCTTGGTAGCAAAGGAGATGCAGTTAAAGCACTTCAACAAAAGCTTACTTCTCTTGGCTTTAACACTCAAGGTGTGGATGGTATGTTTGGTTCTAATACCAGCGCTGCTGTTCGAAAGTTTCAAAGCGCAAACGGCTTAGCTGCTGATGGAATTGTTGGTCCAAACACATATAAAGCTCTTTCTTCTAAATAATACGATTAATCAAAGCAGAGTCTTTAAAGGCTCTGCTTTTTCGTGTTCTCTATGTATAAACCTTTACTGTAACTAGCATAATACAAGTGAATATGGAAGTTTACAAGTGCTACTCATTCCACATAACGAAGGTGTTGTTTATAGCCGGCAAAGTCTTGACATACTCCTTTTTTCAATTGTGACAAAAGACACCTAGATTCACGAAACAAGTCGAAACTGTTTATGGTTAAGTCTTTTTTTCTAAAGCTTTATTTTCACAATTTCTTCAAACGTCTGCACCGAACGCTGGCGAACTTTCAAAAAGGAGAAGAACAATGGAGAATTTACGAAAAAGCTTAGGTTTTAACACGATGCTTGTCATTATCTCTCTGAGCATCCCGCTTATTTTAACGCAAATTTATGTGTCTCCCTTAACCGGTTGGACACTGCTTATCTTTAGTCCATTTGGAACGATTATTGGTGCGGTTAATCTATTCAAGCACCATATCTATACAAGCCAATAACAACCTCCTTGAAAAAGAAGGTTGTTATTTTTATACTAGCAAACGCTTATGAATCCAAATGGCTGCTTGAACCCCTTCTCCCATAGCTACTGCTGCTTGTTCTGAATGAGCAACTAAATCTCCAGCCGCCCACACGTTTTCTACGTTCGTTTCTTTCGTTCGATGATTCGTTAATACATGGTTATTCTCTGTCGTATAAACACCTAGCTGTTCTGCTAAATGACTTTGCACTTTGTTGCCACCTAATGCTAAAAAACAATGATTGGCATGAATTATTTCACCACTTTGCAATTTTATTCCTTTAAACTGACTTTTCTCTTCAACCAACACTTTTTCAATTTGTTCGTTTTTATACGTTAACTCTTGCTCCTGAAGTTTTCGCTTTGTCTTAGTAGGCAAGACCTTCATTTCTTCATCAACATAAACAACATCCTTTGTCCAATGAGTTAATGTACAGGCAAGGTTGGCTCCCGCTTCTCCTCTACCAATTACAATTACTCGACTGTCTTTTACTTCATAGCCATCGCAGTCTGGACAAATATAAACGCTAATGCCAAGACAACCAATCAGCTCTGGAAAGCTTGGCAAGTGATCTTTAATACCCGTGGCTAACAAAACTGTTTTACATTGATAGCATTCACCAGATTTTGTGTTTAAAATGATACCTTGGTCTTGCTTAGCTGCTGATATCACGTAGTCTGCTACAAACTGCACGTCATAACGCATAGCTTGCTTCTTCCCACTCAACCTTAATTCTTCTCCACTTACACCTTCTGGCCATCCTAATAAATTATGATATCTGTTACATAAATTTGAACGACCGTCATTGGAATCAATCACTAAGGTTTGATGACAGTACCTGCCAAGCTGAATCGCTGCTTGGAGACCAGCAATTCCGCCTCCAATAATAATGCAATCATAATAGTTCTCCAATGCTATTCGCCCACCTTAAAATTTTTTTACCAGTAGTAATATGCACTTTTACGACTGAAATTATGAACCCACGAAAAAAAAGCAGCGTCGATTCGCTGCTTTTAATGAATAAAAATCCCCCCATGACTTTCTACCGCGTGCTTTACCACATAATATAAGCCTCGCTCGAACTCTTTGTTCATTTTTGTTTGAAGAAACCTTTTTACATAGTAACCCCATTCTTCACCTTTTGTACGTTGAACCGCTATCCACTCCTTCATGTCTTTACTCGTTACCTCATCTGAGACGTACGCTTGAACCGCCGAGAAAAGAGAAGTCGCTACGGCTTGGAACGTCCGCTGACGATCGGTGGCTGAATGATAAGAAGTCGACCATCCTGAAGGCTGGGTGACAAATCCGTAATAAAGCGCGGTCGCTAGTTGGCTGGTCAGCTCCTCATGAAATGTCTTATCGCTATCGTCAGGAAGACTTGAATGCAAATGGTTAATGGCCTGCGTTATGATTGGAGGAGCTAATATACTAAGATAAATAGGATTAAGCTCTGCACCAACTTGTGTTTGTGCGGTCCGAGCTTGATTTACATAAACCATTTCGGACAACTTATGATCATCTTCATCGCTTCGATTTAGATTGGAAACCAAATCTACATCGGCAGCCGTGAGGTAATAAGAAAGTTGAGTAGCAACTACTTGTTCTTCTCGCTGAATACATCCTTGGATTGCTGCAGATAAACGGTGCTTTTTCGCTCGTTCTTCGGCGTACCTTTCACCTTGTAAACGCTCAGCATGGGTAAAGAGCAGCTGTAGCTTATTTCCGTACCCATATGCAATTAGATGTTTTAACGTATCAATCTTTATTTCGCGTGAGGCATCGTGAGTATATATAATATGATCCGCTTCTTTCACTTGATCATAAAGACTGGTTCCTCTTCTACTATCTTGGATGACAATAAGCTGTTCTTTTACTGAAGGAATAGTGGCATGGATAGACGTAATAAGAGGATAGCAGCTCGCTCCATCTGCTTTTTCCGCTTCCGTCGTTAAGCGATGTAAGGCCGTAAAGTAATGAGCCCGACTTTCCGTTGAAATGAATGCAAACTGAGGCCAGTCATCAATTCCATATGACCAAGTAAAATCACACTTTTCTTTAAATGATCTTTCAATACATGTTAAAAGCGTTTCAATTAGCTGCCGGCACTCTGCTTTTTGTAAAAACAGCTGTTCAAAATCCTCTGTTACTTCCTTGCTTTCTTCTAAAACCGCACTTGCGATACTTTTAATGGATTCAACATACTGAAAAACTCGCTTTGTGCTTTTGGCAGTGGAAGCTTGTTCTGTAAAATAGCGAGGACCATACGGAACCTCTCCAAATAAAGCTTCAAAGTGTAGCTCGGGGTTTCCGTGCACAAGTGCAAATGCAAGGTCGTAGTCCGTGCCTCCGTTTGCATAAACCAAAGCACTTTCAATTAAAGATTTTTCAAGGTTTTCATATACTTCTTGGCGTGGTTGGAACGACACCCTTGCTTCATAGGCAGCACTATGCGTCATCTCATACACCGCATCGTAATTTGCTTTTCGGAAACGAATGGGAAACTTTTCGCGCGCAGGGTGAATACCAAAAACAGCACGAACGATGGATGTTTTCCCACTTTGCGCTTCTCCGATTAGTGAAATCTGATAAGCATCCGGACTTTTGTTCACTGTTGGAGTATCTGGCTCGTCCACTTCATCATAAAATGCGTTCACCACGCGCTGGTCGTAGCGTGCTTTCGCTCGTCCTTTTACAGTGCTTGTCCAATACTCTTCTATACGTAACAGTTCATTCAGTTCTTCAACAAGCACATCTACTTCTTCTTGTTCATCACATAGATAACGCTTGACAATCGGATATTTCTGTCCGTTTTTATCTGTCTGAAACGGATGTTGAAATAGTACACACCATCCTTTTCGACTAACGGATGGGAATGCTTTTGCTCGAAAAAACTTCATTCTATCTCCCCACTTTCTATCGAAAGACCTTATAGTTGAAATGTATGGGACGATAGAAGTATGTATGTCTGTAATTTTCCGAATAAAGGAAGGATTTTTCTAACAAAGAGCGAACCTTTGTTAAAGAGGTGATGAGAGCATGTTAACAAAAATTATAAAAGGCAGCATACCGATGGATAAAAAGGGGTCATTTTCCTATGCTCAACAGCATTGGGCAGCGCTTGCCCATGTCGATGGTTTTATTGGACAGCTAGGGGGATGGAATGTTGAAGATGAAACAGATACGTGCATTATTGCATTATGGAAAGATGAAGACTCTTACCAAGAGTTTATGAAATATACGCACGACTCTATTTTCTACAGCAGCAACCAAGATCAAACCTATACGGCGCTTGATGTATCCATTTCAAACCCTTCACAGTTTATCGGCGGTCGCTACAATTATTATCGAAGCAGCGCGATGGAAACACGCTATTTAATGAAGACGGAAATTGAAGTGGACTTTTATGATCAAAAAGATGTAGAAATGTTAGTGCAAAGCTTAGTAAATCCTTCATACAGGTGCTTATCTCATATCGTTGCTCCGCTAAAACATAATGACATAACTATTTTTACGCTTTACAGCGCAGCGTGTCCAACGAAAACAGTTGATACGCTTGTCCATCCTAACGTTTTGCAAGCTCGCCAGTACATATACAAATTAGAACAGAATTGGAACGTTCTATCTCGTTAAAAACTAAAAGCTATGGCATCTGCCATAGCTTTTTATGGTGTTATCATATGGACTTGCTGATTACGGATTGTAATGACTCGACTTGTCATATGATTAAACAAACCATTTTCAACTACTCCTGGTACCATATTAAGGGCTACTTCTAGCTCATGAGGTCGTTTAATTTCTTGAAAGTGACAGTCCATTATATAGTTTCCATTATCCGTAATAAAAGGCGTATGGTCTTCTAACAATCTGAGCCGTGGTACACACCCCAGGTCTCTCATATGTTTAGCCGTCATTTCCCATCCAAAACGAACTACTTCTACCGGTAAAGGAAACGCACCAAGCGTTTGAACTAGTTTCGTTGAGTCCGCAACGACAATGAACTGTTCAGATGCTTTGGCGATTATCTTTTCACGTAGAAGTGCCCCACCTCCACCTTTTATGAGTGCAAATTGATTGTCCACTTCGTCTGCTCCGTCAATGGCAAGGTCTAGCTTGTTAACGTCTGCCAGCGTCACGAGAGGAATACCGATTTGGCGGGCAAGTTTTTCTGTTTCTTTCGAAGTGGGTACTCCTTGTATGCGAAGGCCGTTTTTTACTCGTTCACCAAGCTTTAAAATTGTGTAATAAACGGTTGAGCCTGTTCCTAGACCAACAATCATGTCGTCTTTTACAAACTCAGCAGCTTTTTCACCGACCGCTTGTTTTTCAACCATAAGCGTATCTCTCCTTTATAATATTCCTGAAAATAAGCGCGCGAAGGATTCTTTTGATCGCTCTATAAGACCTCGCTTATAGAAAGCAACGGGCTTAATAAGTTCGCTGTCTTCCATATCTTCTTCAAAGTGTTTAATTAAATCTTGAATAGCTTTTGAATTCATTAAAAAAGCGTTTACTTCAAAGTTTAAGTGAAAGCTTCTCATATCCATATTGGCTGTTCCAACAGAAGCAAAATCGTCATCAATAATGACAATCTTTTGATGCATAAAGCCTTTTTGATAAGAATAAATTTCGATTCCGGAACGAATGAGTTCTCCAAAGTAAGACCTTGTTGCGTACTGAGTAAGAAAGCCATCATTAATTTCCGGTACCATGATTCGAACGTCAATACCTTTTTTAGCAGCAACTCGAAGCGCTGTTCGAATCGTTTCATTTGGAACTAAGTAAGGAGTTGAAATCCAAATCGATTTTGTGGCACATGCAATCATAGCGTAATAGTATTCGCTCATATTTTCATGGGTATCAGGCCCAGTCGCAATAATTTGTGTAAAACCATCTCCTGAAGTGGAAACCGTCTTTGTGTAGCGCTCTTCAATAATTAAATTTTCTCCGGAAACATACTCCCAGTCAAATAAAAAAACTGCATGAAGAGTTTGTACGGATTCTCCTACTAGTTTTAAATGTGTATCGCGCCAAAAACCAATTTCTTTGTTTTCTCCCAAGTATTCCATACCGATGTTTAAACCACCGACAAAGCCAACTTCACCGTCAATGACAATGATTTTACGATGATTGCGGAAGTTAAACTTTTGATTAAAAAAGCCGCTTTTAATCGGTGAAAAGGCATAAACTTTAACCCCACTGTCTCTTAGCTCTTTAACATCCGAGCCTGATAGTGAGATGCTTCCAACGGTGTCAAAGGTAAAGCGAACTTCGACACCTTCTTTTGCCTTTTCAATCAGCAAGCTCATGATTTCTTTTCCAAGCTTATCAGAGTGAATCATATAATATTCCATATGTATAAAGTGTTTTGCATTCTTTAAACTTGCCGTTATTTCTGAGAAAGTTTCCTGTCCGTTTTTTAGAACTCGTGCTTTTGTGCCGTTGTTTACTTTTGTAAACGAAACTCGCTCCGAATACTCAGCAAATGAGCGTTGATGAGGGCTTAGAGAAGACAAGTCTATCTTTGCTTCTTTTTCTTTTTCCGTCATGCGTTTGAGCGTTTCACGGTTGTTCATTCTCTTTGATTTAAATAAGTAGCCTTTAAGGTACAGCTGACCTGAGTATAGATAAAAGATGTAGCCCACAACAGGGAAGAAAAAGAGAACATACATCCAAAGTAGCGTACTATGAGGCGTCCGATTTTCGAGCATTAAGGAATAGATGCTGATGAAGATGAGCACTGCATATAAAGTAACTAGCGCGATTTTCCATTCTTTCGATAAATCTGTAAAGAAAAAAAGATAGGAAGATACGAGCATAATAAATAAAAAGATAAAGTCGACTCTTCTTTTTTTCATTGTGTATTCTCCAAACTATTGATTAGTTACTTTTGTATTCCCTTTTATGCATATGTTTAACCCTTGTAGAATCAGCATTTCCATCTGAGCATAAAAATACTCTTAACAAGAACCGTTCTTTCTTAATTAGCAATTAAAAAAATACTCTCTGCTTGGCATGGTTGCCACTGAGGACTGTTTAATGAGACTTCCTATACTCAACTCGTCAGGAATCTTCCTTTTTACTAGAAAGCTAAGTTGAAACATATGTTAAAATGAGAATTATGCAATTGGAGAAAGTTGGTGAATATAGAATGGATCGATATGATCGTACCTTTGGAGTATATGGCATTTGTATACAAGATGGAGAGATTCTCGTCATTCGCAAAAATCGCGGACCTTATATTCATCGTTTTGATTTACCCGGTGGTCAGCTTGAGCATGGCGAGACGCTAGTAGATGCGATGCAGCGAGAGTTTTTGGAGGAAACAGGTTTTGAAGTGAACATTACGAAACAAGCAGGTACAGCTGATTTTCAATATCCTTGCCTCTGGAAAGAGTTTACTCATGTTCACCACATTGCGGTCTTTTATCATGTAGTGATTAAAGGCGGAGAGCTAATACATATGCCGAGTCAGTTTGAAGGACAAGATGCAGCTGAAGCACTGTGGATTCCCATGGAAAAGTTGGATAAAAACAACGCTTCTCCTCTCGCCTTAAAAGCCATTGAAGCTCATTCTCTTTCAGCTTGGCCACATCAGCCAGAAGTCTATGATAGCTGGAAGCTAAAGAAAACGTTTGAAGAGTAATTAGATAAGGGTATGATAGTGATATTGTTTGACTTATTTATTTGGAGGTAATGAAGTGTCAAAAGCAAAGAAGTTTCAATTTTGGACGATTCAGCTTGTGCTAATCGCATTGTTCATTTACATTTGTACGAAAATTTCATTTGTATTTGAACCAATCGTTGTCTTTTTCACAACGCTCTTTTTCCCTATTTTAGTATCTGGATTTTTATATTTCTTATTTAGTCCTATTGTCTTTTTCCTTGAAAAAAGGAAATTACCAAAAACGATTGGGATTCTCGTATTGTACGCCGTTTTTATTGGCGTGATTTCGCTCGCGGTTGGAACATTAGGCCCAGCTCTTTCAAAAGAAGCTAATCAGTTTGCCGATAAAGTCCCAACTTACGTAGAAAAGAGCCAGGAAGCGATTAATAATTTATCAGAAACAAAAGGATTCCAGTGGATTGTTGAGCAAGAATATGTATCAATTGAAAAGATTGAGGATTCCCTTGCAAATTTTTCATCTACGCTTACCACTGGTGTCACGAGCAGCTTATCAACTATTTTTAGCGTTTTGACTAACATCACGCTTACAGTTGTGACCGTGCCGTTTATTTTGTTTTATATGTTAAAGGACGGACATAGCTTACCTAAGTACATCGTTAAGCTTTTCCCACCATCTTATCGTGATGAGGGTCTAAAGATTTTAGAAGAAACGAAAGAAACGGTGGCTACTTATATTCAAGGTCAAATGCTTGTTGCACTGTTCGTTGGTGTGTGTGCATCCATTGGTTACTTAATTATTGGATTGCCGTTCGCACTCGTACTGGGCTTAATTGGTGCCGTAACAAATATCATTCCATACTTAGGTCCATTTTTCGGAGCTGCTCCGGCTGTTGTTATCGGAATCTTAGACTCTCCTACAAAAGCACTTTTAGTTATTCTTGTTATGGTGATTGTTCAGCAGCTGGAAGGAAACGTTATTTCACCTCTTATTATGGGTAGAAAGCTAAACATCCACCCGCTGACCATCATTTTACTGCTCTTGGTAGCTGGAAACTTAGCAGGAATTTTAGGAATGATTTTAGCCGTACCGTTCTATGCGGTTGTTAAGACATTAGTGCTTAATATCGTTCGTTTAATCAAGTTACGATCAAGGTCCAAAACAGACCCCGAGGCCTATAGCTAGAGCAAAAAAACAGGACGCGTGTCCTGTTTTTTTATTTGACTAAATTTGTTAAGTCATGAATTACACGATTAGGCGTTAATTCACGATGCTCCGGCACTTGATGATGACGGTTTACCCACACAGTTGAAAATCCGTAATTCTTTGCTCCAGCAATATCCCACGGATTTGATGATAAGAAAAGCACTTCGTCACGTTCCACTTCTAGCTTATTCGCTGCGTAGTGATAACTAGCCATGGACGGCTTGTACTGTTTGATTTCGTCAATAGAAATGACATCATCAAATAAAGGTGCTAACCTGTGGTGAGCTACGAGTGGATCAATCATATGCTTAGGTCCATTTGTAAAGATGGCAAGCAGATATCCTTTTTCTTTTAAATACGCCAGTACTTGTTTCACTTCAGAGTACAGGTTAAGCTTGAAATAAGCATGAAGTAACGCTTCTTCACTTTCAGGTGTTACTTTCTCATCCACAGCATCTATAGCATAGCGTAATGATTTTTTTGTGAGTTCATAAAAGTCAACATAGCGGTCCATAATTTGGCTTTGCATCGCATATTCGATTTGTTTTTGGCGCCACAACTGACTTATTTTTGTTCCTTTATCAGGATAGTATTCTTCACATGCTTTAATCACGGTATGTACATCAAATAATGTTCCGTACGCATCAAATAAAATGGCTTTAAACTTCATTATCAGACCTCCTCCCTTATTCATTGTACCCCCTCTTTAAAAAACATAACGGAGTTTCAATAAAAAAAAGCACATGAGTTCATATGCTTTTTCACTGATTATAATCCCATGCAACGGTCCATTCTCCTTCATTTTTAACTGCGAATACATATTGGTCAATGGAGAAGTTCCCATATTTCCCTTTATAAACTTGAATCACTTTCATTTGATAAACGTCTGTTAACTCTTCGCCATCCGCTGTCATTTTCCATGTATCTAGTTTTTCCACTTCCGTAATGTCATAGGAAAATGTTTCGACACCAAAGTGATTAAAAAAAACATGAGCACGGTCCTGAATATAGGCACCCTTCTCGAAACGAACTTTCATAGCGGGATGAAAGGATTCCCACGAATCTGAGAAGTTTCCTTTTTGTTCAAGGTCATAGAATTCTTCAATCGTATTTTTAGCATGATATGTGGAAGAGAAAAAGGTAAATTGAAATCCCAAAGCACCTATAGTCAATACGGCTACGAGCCCTACAATGACGAGCATTAGTTTAATGAATCGCCTTCGCTTGTTATACAAACCCTCTGCTCCTTCGCAAGTTGTAGTTTTATTTTCTACTATAAAGCTTATTCATTAGAACAAGCATTTAGCACATTTAATAAACGTAGAGTAATACGAGACTTCGTTTGATAATTTCTCTCTGCTTAGCATGATTTCCATTCCAGATTGCTCCCTTTCCGCAGGGCGAGCGCTGAGCCTCCTCGTATACTGCGGGGTCTCATCTCGCTTATTAGTCCCGTAGAAGTCTCGCATCTTCCATTCCAATCATGGGCTTTTTTATGGGGAGGGCTTTTGATAAGAACTGGTCTATCTTCTAATACTTTAAAAAGCACTCTTCTCAACTAGTACAAAGAGTACCTCTTTTCTATCTAACTTTCATCATTTCTGACGTCCTAAGCTTTATTTTCTTCAAATGTTGGAACAAATTTATTTAATCAATAAAAGAGAAACACAAAACTAAAAAAAAAACCACTTGTCAGTGGTCTTTTCTACACAATTTGAAACGCCATCTGCATGGCTGCCAGAAATCCAATAAATACGAGAAACGTCACAAGGCCTTCTTTCCAGTCAGGTCTATCTCCTCGAACAAATTTTGCGATGTCGTATGAAAGCATCGCGGCTAAGAATATGGATAGAACAATATAAAACGGCTCCATTTTCTTCCCCCTTTTCCACTTTGTTTTTAGCGTTCGTTAGTCGCCTACACTTTTATAGATTAGCTGTTTTAGATAGGCGTTGTAAAGAATAGGGGTTTGAATGACTTTTTTTCCTAGTGCGGGCATAGACTACTTAAAAGCATGAAAGGATGACGCAGGATGGTTGCATTTAATCCTGAAGAGTTTAGCGTTACATACCGACACGGCGCAACTCCTACCCAGCCTTTTTTAAAAAGGCGCTATACGCTGACTTATGTCTCTGAAACGGATTCCCTGTATTTAATTATTGGAGCTTCATTTGCTAAAGACATGCTCAACGAACAGCGAAACGAACTTTTTGGGGAATGGGTTCATTACAAAGATACAACCGCTCTTTACGTATACGTTTTCATTGGTGATCACCATACTGATAAATCGATTCAAGCCATTCGATACGCTATTTTCAATAAAGAAATGCCGGTGCTTTTAACTGCTTTACGATACGGAGATCATTTCTTCTTTAGGCAAATGCTTGACTTGGACCACGCTCCGATTTACGTTCATTATCATTCAAATTATCCAGAGTTTCATACGATCTGCTACATGGAAACTCCATCCGTCTACGAAACGATAAAAAGGTAGCCCCTGCTACCTTTTCTTAGCTATGCTTCCACACACCGTTTCGGCGAGAATCACCGACACCTGTTATCCTGCCGTTACCAAGATCTTTCACAAGCAGCTGAATGCCTCCGTAATAGACGTCGCTTGTTTTGCTTTGTACGTCAAAAGCACTCATCTGCTCAATTACTTCTTCAGGCGTAGTTGGCTCGATATAAAGAGTATCTTGATCAAAGATAAAGCGAGGCGTTTCAACCGCTTTTTCCAACTCTTCTCCTCCTTGAAAATGGCGGGCTAATACTTGATTTAACACCTGTGGAATACGAGTTCCCCCCGGCGTTCCTACTCCCATTATCCATTCTCCTTCCTTGCGGATAATTAAAGGAGCTGTAAACGTTCGGGCTCTTTTCCCAGGCTCAGGGTTATTTACGCCGATTGAGCCATACGTATCAGCATTGTTATTAAGAAAAAAGCCATCTACTTGCTTACCTAACCCAAAAAAATTGCTTAGCGTATTGGTCGTGGATACGGTCGTACCTTCCTTATCAATAACGACAAAATGAGTCGTACTTTCATGTTCTTGGTCTGCACCTTCCACTTCGCGTTTTTCTGAGTTTTCTAATAAACTTTCAATGTATTCATCGCTAAGGAAACGCTCTACATCCTGTGGGTAAAAAGCAGGATCGCTAATCTCTTTTACTCGGTCAGCGTACGCTATTTCTTTAATTTTCTTAATAGCCTTATAGTCGACTTCTTGCTCGTTTATGTTAACGTTTTCTTTCTCCATCATTTTTAACATTTGAATAACCGTAATACCTGAAAATGGAGGTGGAGCCGCAATGATTTCATTTCCTTTGTATGTTGAAACAACCGGCTGCCTTTCTTCCACTTCATATTCTTGCAAATCTTCTAGTGAAATGCTTGTTTCTTCTGCTAGACGATTGGCAATGTCCTTTTGATAAAAGCCAGCCGCTCCGTTTTGTTTAATATACGTTAACTGTTCAGCAAGCTCAGGCTGCTTTAGCTCCTCTCCTGCTTTTATAGCTTCCCCCCTCGGAAAGAAGCTTGATAAATTGCTGACGTCCATCCGTCCACTTGCGTAAAATAATCGGCTCGCTAAGAGTTCGTCTACTTTAAATCCTTTTTCGGCATACTCAATAGCAGGATCAATCAACTTTGTCATAGACGTTGTTCCATATTTTTTATTCACATATTCCATTCCTGCTACAAAGCCAGGAACTCCCGTTTTTCCTTCCAAAGAGCTAGGTGCTACTTCGCGGTAATCAATGAAGGTCGGTTCTTCACCTTCTTTGGCAATAAGCATGCCGCCACCGCCACCAATTCCAGAGCCGTACGGTTCGACAACGCCTAGCGCGTAAGATACAGCAATTGCTGCATCTACAGCATTACCTCCATCTTTTAGTACCTTCATACCTACATCAACAGCAATGGGGTTGGAAGAGCTAACTCCATAAGATGAATCTCCATTGCTAAATAAAGGCGTATTATTTTCATCGTGATTACGAACAAACCATACTGAAGTCGCAATTAATACACATAAAGAAACTCCTCCTATAAGAGCTCTCCGTTTATTCCACATGCTGTTCACTTCTTTCTTTGTTGTGTGTAGTATAAAA
>NZ_BCVD01000109.1 GCF_001591565.1 Priestia flexa NBRC 15715
TTTGACGGCTTTTTAATTTTTGATAAAAATTTCATTTTCAGTGGAACCTTTTGACCCTGTGACCACGAGTCCGATATCTGTATCAGCTTCTAGATTTTGTACAATAGTAAAAGGAACGTTATGTTTGTTTGCTATTTGAATATATTTTGATAAAAAAGAGTAGGAAATCGTTCCGTTTAAAAAGACTTGTCCACTTTGAACGTTAGTGATGGTTGTTTCAACCTCTTTATAAACGGTTGGCTTCATTACCTGTCCCTTAGTTAGAGCAATTTCAATTCGTTCACGTAAAGCAGTGAGGAAGTATTTACGCTCAGCTTGCTTTGTTTCTTGGGTGCCATATAGTCCTCTTTCTAAATATTCTTCGATGTTTTCACTCATAATTGTCACTCCTTCTTACGTATCATTTCCCCATATTTCAATAAAATATGAGGACTTCATATAAAAATATCATCTTTTAGAACATACTTAAAGAAATCCGATAAAAAGGGTTGCTATTTTGAAAAAATTAGTGTTTAATGAACATAGAACGAAAAGGAAATGATTTCATAAAGTTAAGATTGTAAGCGATTTCAGTTTGGTTTGTATAAAGTTGTTTGGGGAGATGACTTTATACAATAATAGCGCGTTTTGAGGTTTATAAAGGGGAGAATAAGCCTTAAACTAATGGTCAAAAAAGGGTTTTCCATTATAAAGATGCAATCATTTTATCCTTTTCATAAAATGGGCGATGAACGCAAAATTCATCGCCTTTTTTATGTCATTTTTTACTGAGCTGTATACCCGCCGTCCATTACAATGGCTTGACCTGGCACTTCTTTCGCTTTATCGCTTGCTAGGAAAAGTGCATAATCAGCAATTTCATCAACTGTTAGCAAACGCTGATGTGGAACGAGGGGGTAGATTACTTGTTCTAATACTTTCTCAAGTGAGATGTTACGTGTTTTAGCTAAGTCTTGAAGTTGGTTACGAACAAGTGGCGTATCTACATAACCAGGACAAAGCGCATTTACTGTAATGACATCCTTCTCCAGTCATAAAAAGATGGTAGTAGTATTACCTGGGGGAATTGAGATATGTATTTATTTCAATAAATGAAAATGAAGCACGCCCACAGGGCGTGCTTCATTACAGGGAAGACTAACTATTTCTAACATTGTACACTTATATATTTCAAATCTAGGGAAGTTAATTCTAAACATAACGTTTAAACTTGTCAAGGGTTATAAGTTTAAATGTTAAAAAATCCCGCTTATGCCCATGCGAACTGAATAAGGAAATATATGCAGTATCGTATAACATGATTTTTAAAGAAAAGGAGTGAGCTGTGGTTCACTTCTTTTCCTGTTTTAAAGGAAAAAAGAATAAAAAAAGCGAATATCATACATGACGTCAGAAAAAGTCGAATAAGGGGGAACTTCTATGAAACACATAGTTGGTTTTTTTAATGGGATTATGCAAAGGTATTTACCAGATCCATTTTTATTTGTCATTATCCTAACATTTGCAGTGTTTGGATTTGGGCTTATCTTTACAGATAGTACCCCAATAAATCTAGTGCAGTACTGGGGAGAAGGTTTCTGGGGGTTATTAGCTTTTTCTATGCAAATGATTCTAGTATTAGTTACGGGGCACGTATTAGCAAGCAGTCCTTTATGTAAAAAAGGATTAACGCGCCTTGCTAGCTTGCCTTCGTCTCCAGGACAAGCAGTGGTACTTGTATCGATTATCTCATTACTAGCAAGCTTTATAAACTGGGGATTTGGGCTGGTTGTAGGTGCGTTATTTTCAAAGGAATTAGCGAAACAAGTGAAGTATGTCGACTATCGTTTATTAATTGCGAGTGCATACAGCGGCTTTGTCATTTGGCATGGAGGACTTTCCGGTTCTGTTCCTTTAACGATTGCGACACCTAGTCATTTTGCAGAAGACATGATTGGACTTATTCCAACAAGTCAAACCATTTTTTCTACATTTAACTTAGTGATTGTAGCCGCCTTGTTTGTAGCCGTACCGATTGTGAATAGATTAATGATGCCACCAAAGGAAGAAGCATTTGTAGTAGATCCTGAGCTGTTAAAAGACTTTCAAGCAGCATCGGCTGAAGTTGAGCATATGACGCCCGCAGCACGTTTAGAGAATAGCCGAATTATTTCATTGACAATTGGGGCTGCGGGAATCGTATTTTTAGGTTATTACTTCGTGGAAAAAGGACTTTTATTAAATTTAGATATTGTCAATTTTCTGTTTCTGTTTCTGGGAATTTTATTTCATGGAACGCCTCGTAATTTTTTGAAAGCGGTAACAGAAGCTGTAAAAGGAACAAGTGGCATTATTATTCAATTTCCATTTTATGCAGGGCTGATGGGCATCATGGTATCTTCAGGGTTAGCAACTGTGATTTCAGAAGCATTTGTTTCGATTTCAACTGAAACAACGTTTGCGATGTTTGTTTTTTGGAGTGCTGGAATTGTTAACTTTTTTGTACCGTCCGGAGGAGGGCAGTGGGCAGTTCAGGCTCCGGTAGTTTTAGACGCAGCTCAAGCTTTAGATGTACCAACTGCAAAAGCTGCCATGGCAGTAGCCTGGGGAGATGCTTGGACGAATATGATTCAGCCATTTTGGGCGCTTCCTGCTCTTGCAATCGCTGGGTTAAAAGCAAAAGATATCATGGGATATTGCGTCATGATTTTGTTAGTAAGCGGCGTCATTATTTCATTAGGATTGCTTATTTTTTAATACAGCGATTAGTAAAAGATGTTATCGATAAGCATGCAAAAAATGCCGATACTATAAATGCAGTAGAAGTCGATACTGTAGAAAACGTAAAATTTCTCTTGCAACCGCCACGGATTTTGCTATAATAGCCACGGTGGCTTTTTTAGACACTGGGTGGGTGAGGGATATTGAGAAAAGAAGGAAGAAAATTTGAAAGCGTTATTAGAAAATTTGTTTCAATTGAAACATCATAACACAACGCTTGGAAAAGAAAGCGTTGCGGGCGTTATTTCCTTTTTATCAATTGTATATATCATTGCGATTAATTCAACTATTTTATCAGATGCAGGCATTCCATTAGAAGCAGGTATTTTTGCGACGGTGGCTGTATCGGTCATTGGTTGTTTACTGATGGCGTTTTGGGCAAACGCCCCGCTTATTTTGGTTCCAGGTATGGGAATCAACGCGTTGTTTACGTATACAATGGTACAGTCAATGGGATTAACGTGGCAAGAAGGACTAGCTGCCGTATTTATATCCGGCGTTTTGTTTACTTTGCTTGCATTTTCAAGGCTATCTGCAAAGCTTGTGGCTGCGATTCCGCACTCTTTAAAAGAAGCAATTACCGTTGGAGTCGGGTTATTCTTAACATTTATTGGGCTTCAAAAAGGTGGATTGGTTATTCCAAGTGATACAACGTTTGTTGCATTAGGGAATCTATCAGATCCGTTTGTGCTTAGTACGTTGTTGACATTGATGATTACAATTGTGTTATTTATTCGAAATATACGCGGAAACTTTTTGCTCAGCATGATTGCTGGAACGCTTATTGCAATGCTGTTTGGTGTTCAAAATCAATCGAACGGCAGCACCTCTACAAGCTTTCAAGAATTTTTTGCAGGTTTCGGTGCCTTTTCGTTTACAGCGCTTGGACAAATTACGTTTTGGGCTGCGGTGTTCTCGCTAACCATGGTACTTGTATTCGAGAACATTGGATTAATTCATGGCCAATTAGGCATGATGGACCAACAGGAAAAGTTTTCAAAAGCTTTTCAAGCAAACGCTGTTTCTGCCTCTTTGGCAGGTCTCCTTGGCACGAGCCCAACTGTTGCTTCAGTTGAAGGAGCATCAGGTATTGCAGCAGGTGGAAGAACGGGACTTACGTCTTTAATTACAGGCGTGTTATTTTTAAGCTCACTGTTCTTTATTCCATTTATTAAGCTTATTCCAGATAGTGCAATTGCACCGATTTTGATTGTTATTGGTGGTTTGATGATTCAAAATATCAAGAACATCAACCTCCAAGATCTATCAGAAGGTTTCCCAGCGTTTTTAATTATCGCTCTAATTCCGCTAACGTACAGCATTGCTGATGGTATCGCTTTTGGTTTTATTGCATACCCGCTTTTAAAGCTTGCAATCGGCAGAATGCGTGAAGTATCCGCTTTTATGTACGTAATTGCGTTGTTATTTTTCTTGAACTTTGTTTTACATTATATTGCATAAAGTTAAGCAGCTGGATTGCCAGCTGCTTTTTTATTTGAATGGATGATTCTAAGCTCCTAAAAGAAGGAATAAGGTAGACAAAATTCATGCGTGGTTGCATAACTTATGGCTTCCTATTATGATGATAGGATTATTTTTGATGACTGTGCTTAATACGTAAAGCATGACGCTTATTATAGCAGTAGAAGCTACTTTAACAACAGTTGGGATTTTACTGTTTGTTTATCATGTTTTGGCGCATTTAAAGTCGGAATAGAAGCAAAATATGTCGGCAATTAAAGGGAAAGAGATAAAGGAAAACGCAGTTATTTTATCGAATATCTAATAGTAAAATAACATAAGAAAAGCTTTTTTTATTTATCAAAAGCAGACTAGGCCTAATAAAAGGGGGAGCTCAGCGGTAAGAAGTCTAGTTACTTATTGCGCCTAAAGAGTGGGGTATAAGTTTCTTACTGCGGAAATACTATGAATGAACAGCAGCAGTTTGTACGTGTGAGGGAGTTAGCAAATGAGATTATTCGTTTTAAGCTTCAAGATCGTGCGGTCTATAACGAAGTTGAGCTGCGCAATAGCGTCGAGTTATTAGCTCGCTCCATTGTAGATTTGGCAAATGTTCATTTAAAAGAAGATGCCGACCCAGAAACATCTCTTAAAGCAACAGTGTGTAAGGTGAAGATGGTGTATAACCATATGAATCAAAAAGCAAAACAGCAAGGTCTTGAAGGGGCATATCAAGAAATTCAGGATTTAAAATCGTATGCAGAGAATGAATATGAACAGAAGAATCTTTTAGGATAAGCGATTCAACTAACTCCTTCCTTTGTACAAAAAGAAAGGAGAGAGGTAAATTTGTCATCTTTAACAATGCCAGAAACCATTGTAGCATCATTATTAGCGCTATTTGTAATGGGAATTTCCATTCTGTTTTTTATGACGCTGATCTTAACGATTGTTAGGAGAGAACGTATTCAGGCTCTTGTAAAAGCAGGCAAGACAGATAATGGTGATCAGCACAGCCTAGGAGAATACCTCCGGGCAGTTTGGAAGAGACATTAAAAAAGTGCGAGGCAGACGCTTCGCACTTTTTCTTATTTAGTAGGGATGCTATTATTTCGTGCTAAAACAATTTCCGCTGCTTCACTGACGGATGAAACAACAGCAGAAGCGTGTTTTTTCACTTCTTCAGGAGCTGTGGCCATCGCAAAGCTATTCGGCGTTAAGTGAAACATTGGAATATCATTAAAGGAATCACCCACGCATGCTACTTCTTCAGGTTGTAAACCTAAATGATCTAGTAAGATTTGAATAGCATTTCCTTTGCTGATGTGCTTTGGCATGATATCCAAACAGTTTTTGGCAGAAATGTAGGCATCAATTTGCTCTTTAAACTGATGTGTTAAATCAGCTTGAAGAGCTACCAATTCTGAGTGGTCTCCAAGGATTGTAATTTTAGATGGCGAGAAGTTTAATCCAAAAGAGTCGAGCATATTTTCCTGCTCCTCAATTGGGAAAAACATATGCTTTTCAATTTCATTAATGACGTCGGTTTTCGTTTCTACATAGTTCGTATCGTTTGAACAAACTAAGACGACGTGGTTAGGATTTAGCGTTTGTTTGTATAGGCTGGAAGCTAACTCACTTTCAAATACCTTAGCGTGTAGTGAATGATTATCTCTTGTCCAAACAAACGCACCATTTTGACTAATTCGATGAAAGTTATTTTGAATATCAGACGAAATTTTTAGAATTTCACTATCCATTCGTCCTGATGCTAAACAAACATCAATATTGCTTTCTTGAAGCTTTACTAACGCTTCAATATTATGTGTTTCAACATATTTTTCCTGATGAAGCAACGTACCGTCAAGGTCGCTGACAAATAGTTTGATCAACTTAAAAAAGCTCCTTTCAATGAACCGGTCATATTCTTATAAATAGTAGTATACATGCGTATTTATTGTATCAAGAAAACGCTTGTATTTCATATAAAAAGGCTTCCTCGAATCGGAAGCCTTTTTATCATGCTACTTGTGTATTAATGTTTTGATTAGTATAAGTGCGAATCTGTTTAATATACCAACCGCCTACGAATAAAGTAAGAACTGTACCAATACCCATTGATAAACCATAATCTAACCCTAAACCTTCTGGAGCATAGAAGATATAGCAACAAACTACCGCCGTCATAAACATAGATGGAATTCCGCAAATCCAATGGTTTTTAGCATGTTGAAGCAAGTAAATGGTAGCTGTCCATAGCATGACAGTGGCAACGACTTGATTGGTCCAGCCAACGTATCTCCAAAGGAATGAATAATCAATTGTTGATAGATAAAAAGCTGGAACCGCAACGGATAATGTATAAATAAACGTTGCTTTTTTATTTCCTTTTTCTTCTTTATGGTTCTTACTAACAAGATCCTCTAAAATCATACGAGATGAACGTAATGCCGTATCCCCAGTTGTAATTGGTAGAATGATAACACCTAAAATAGCGAGAATGCCTCCTAATGTTCCAAGCCACGATGTTGAGATTTCATTTACTACCGCAGATGGTCCACCAGCAGCAAGTGCTTCTTGAAGGCCACCTGTTCCGTTGAAGAATGTCATTGCAGCTGCTGCCCAAATTAAGGTGATAACTCCTTCTCCAATCATCGCGCCGAAAAATACTTTGCGTCCGTCTTTTTCATTTTTTAGTGTACGAGCAACAATTGGACTTTGCGTACAGTGAAAGCCCGAAATAGCACCACATGAGATAGTTACCATTAATAGAGGCCAAATCGGCAGCTCTTGTGGATGAAGGTTTTCTAATGTTAAATTTGGTACAGATTCTTTTGAAATGAAAATAAGTGCAAATGCAATTGAGACAGCCATGAAAATCAATACTGCACCGAATAAAGGATAAATTCTTCCAATAATTTTATTAACGGGTAGGACCGTCGCTAAAATAAAGTAAGCAAAAATAATAATTAGCGATACGATAAAAGGTAAAGATGTAACGCTTGTAATTAACTGAGCTGGACCAGCTGTGAAAGCTGCCGCTACTAAAATCATAAGCACAAGAGAAACGACATTGATGATCTTTCTCATATTTGCTCCAAGATATTTACCAACTAGCGCTGGGTACTGTGCTCCACCATGGCGAAGAGATAGCATACCAGAGAAGTAATCATGTACAGCTCCTGCAAAGATACAGCCGATGACAATCCAGATGAACGCTACCGGTCCGTATAAAGCGCCCATAACGGCTCCGAAGATGGGGCCAAGACCTGCAATGTTTAAGAGTTGAATTAATGAACCTTTCCACCATTTCATCGGAACGTAGTCTAATGAATCAAACTTTTCATACGCTGGTGTTTGTTTGTTTGGATCTATAACGAAAATTCGCTCAACCACTTTTGAGTAAATGGCATATCCCCCGATTAAAAGGGCAATAGAAGCGAAAAAAGTAACCATGTGAACATCCTCCTAAAAAACAAAAGTTTTAATTGTTTGAAAATTTAATATTCTTATCCTAACAAATGTCAGAGGAGGTGACAAGGTATTTTTTTAGAAAAGTTAATTTTTTTAGTTTTTTAATGTTTGAATAGGAAAAATCCACCGTTAGATAACGATGGATTTTTCTTTATTTATTATAGGACGTTAAAATATTTAGCTTCTGGATGAGCGAACACAAGAGCGGTAACGGAAGCCTCAGGCTCCATCATAAAGCCGTCCGTAAGTTGAATACCTATATCTTCAGGCTCAATCAACTTAAATAGCTTGGCTTGATCTTCTAAGTCTGGACATGCCGGGTAGCCAAAAGAGAAGCGTTGTCCTTGATACTTAGCTGAAAATCTTTCTGCCATAGTAAAATCTGGAGAGTCAGGGAAGCCCCAACGGTCTCGAATTTGTTGATGAACACGTTCTGCCAAGCCTTCTGCTAGTTCAAGTGCTAGCGCTTGGAAAACGTGACTCTTTAGAAACTCACCGTTTTCTTTAAACTGAGCGGCACGTTCGCGGATTCCTGTACCGGCTGTAACTGAGAAGAAGCAGACGTAATCCATTTCTTTCTCAACAGGCTTGGCAAAATCAGATAAGCACAAGAACTGTCCTTTCTCTTGACGCGGGAACGTGAAGCGCTCAATTTCTGTCTTCTGGTCAGAAGGGTCATAGATAATTAAATCATTTCCATCTGACTGCGCAGGGAAGAATTGATAGATAACAGCTGGCTTAATTAAGTTTTCCTTTAGAGCTAATTCCAGCAATTCATCTACCGTTTCTTTTAATTGAACGGCTCGTTCATCTTTTTCAGCAAGTAATTTATTAACTTTACCTTTAAGTCCCAGATGATGGCCTAAAAGCATTTGCCAGTTAATGTAGGGTAAAACTTGCGCCAAATCGTAATGCTTCACAACGTGACGTTTTAAATCAGATGGAATAAACACCGGAGCATCCGTTGATACAGCAGACCGTTGTAACACAGCTGTTGCAGTTGTGTTTTCCTGATGTTTTCGCTCTTTAAACGTGACTTTCTTTTCTTGACGAACTTTTAAATCTTCAAGAAGCTGTGTAATCTCTTCTTTGTCCTGAAGCTTATTGGCAAGCGATAAGCCATCCATTGCGTCTTTAGCATATAGAACAGCACCTTCGTATTCAGGTGCAATTTTAAAATCAGTAAACTTACGAGATAGCGCAGCGCCTCCTACCATAATAGGCACGTTGATCTTAGATTGCGTAAGATCCTGAGCTGTTAATACCATCTGCTGAGCTGATTTTACTAGTAGGCCGGATAACCCAATGATATCAGGCTTTTCCTTTTGCACAGCTTCAATGAGCTGTTGAGGCGTTACTTTAATTCCTAAATCGATCACTTTAAATCCGTTGTTGCTTAAAATAATGTCGACTAAATTTTTACCGATATCATGTACATCACCTTTAACTGTAGCTAAAATCACTTTCCCTTTACCAGAATCGTTTTCTGACGCTTCCATATGCGGCTCTAAAAAGGCAACGGATGCTTTCATGACTTCAGCACTTTGGAGAACTTCGGCGACGATTAGCTGGTTATCATTAAACAAGCGCCCAACCTCTGCCATTCCATTCATTAATGGACCGTTAATAATATCCAATGGGTCATCATATTTAGCAAGCGCTTCTTGCAGATCCGGGAGCAGTCCTTCTTTTGTTCCTTCTACAATATACATAGCTAAACGTTCTTCAAGGTTTAAATTCGATACTTCGATTTTTGACTCTTTCTTTTTATCACGATAAAAGTCTGTAAACGAGCTTAACGTTTCATCGTTAGTAGTAAACAGTAACGCGTCTGCTAGCTTAATTTCTGCTTCAGGGATGGACGCATAGCGCTCTAACTTTTCAGTATTTACAATGGCATAGTCAAGACCAGCTTGCGTACAGTGATAGAGGTATACAGCGTTTAGCACTTCACGCCCAACAGGCGGTAAGCCAAACGATACGTTACTGACGCCGAGAATTGTTTGACAGTCAGGCAATGCTTCTTTAATCATTTTAATTCCTTTTACCGTTTCTTCCGCAGAGCCAATATACTGTTCGTCACCTGTACCAACAGGGAAAACAAGCGGATCAAAAATAATATCTTTAGGGTTGAATCCATGTTTTTGAACCAGTAAATCGTGTGAGCGCTTCGCAATTTCAAGCTTTCGCTCAGCGGTAACCGCCATACCTTCTTCATCAATTGTACCAACCACAAGAGCAGCACCGAATTTTTTTACAAGCGGTAAGATGGCATCGAACCGCTCTTCGCCATCTTCTAAGTTAATGGAGTTAATAATTGCTTTACCCTGTGAGTAGGTGAGGGCACGTTCAATTACGGCTTCGTCCGTTGAATCAATAACAAGAGGGACTTTGACTTTTTTCACAACCTCTTGGATAAACAGTTCCATATCTTCAATTTCATCGCGATCGGGATCGGCTAAGCAAATATCAATAACATGTGCACCATTTTTTACTTGAGCGCGCGCGATTTCAGAAGCTTCTTCAATCTTTCCTTCTGCAATAAGGCGCTTAAATTTACGTGAGCCGATAACGTTGGTACGTTCACCTACAAACAAAGGACGCATGGAGTCATCGTAAATTAATGACTCAATTCCAGAAACAGCATGGTTATGCTCAGGTCGATTTAATGGACGAGGAGAGACGTCTTTCACAGCTTCAGCCAACGCCTTAATGTGAGCAGGCGTAGTACCGCAACAGCCACCAACAAAATTCAACCAACCTTTGTCCGCAAAGCTTTTAATTTTTTGAGCAAGAAGTTCAGGTGATTCATGGTAGTTACCTTCTTCATCTGGAAGGCCAGCATTTGGGTAACAGCTAACAGCAGACGTTGCTAATTCAGATAAAGAGCGAATATGATCCGTCATAAACTCAGGGCCAGTAGCACAATTTAAGCCAACAGATAGAGGCTTGATATGCTCTAATGATAGATAGAAAGATTCAATATCTTGGCCCGCCAGCGTCGTTCCCATCGGTTCGATTGTTCCTGAAATCATAATAGGAAGCTCTTTGCCCGATGCTTCAAATGCAGCTGTAATTCCTAAAAAAGCGGCTTTTACGTTTAGCATATCTTGACACGTCTCCACCAGAAGGAGGTCAACGCCACCGTCTAATAATCCACGAACTTGTTCTTCGTACGACTCGACTAATTCTTGAAAGGTAACTCCGCCCGTTACCGACAATGTTTTTGTTGTAGGACCAATAGCTCCGGCTACAAACCTTGGCCACTCAGGCGTTGAAAACTTATCTCGTGCTGCCACCGCTAGCTTTACAGCTTCGATGTTTAGCTCGTAGGCAAGGTGACCTAAATCGTACTCATCTAATACAATGGAAGTAGAGCCAAACGTATTGGTTTCAATAATATCAGCACCTGCAGCGAAATATTCTTCGTGAATACGCTGAATAACGTGAGGAGCTGTTAGGGTTAAATACTCATTACAACCATCGTACTCTTCGCCACCAAAATCAGCAGCTGTTAAATTTGCGTCTTGAATCATGGTTCCCATTGCACCATCAATAATTAATATTCGCTTTTGTAATTGTTCTTGAATTAATGAGGTCATTTAGTTCTTCCTTTCTGTCGTTACAAGCTGTTTATCGTTGATATAACGAGTTAAAATCTCGGTCATTTCGTAGCGCAAAAACGGTGTAATCAAATAGATACCATTAAATAATTCATAGGCAGTATCGATTAAGTCTTTTGCAATTGCTAATCCTTCAACTTCACCTTTAATTCGATCTTCTCCAGTAGCATCCATGCGTGCTAAAATATCTTCCGACAATTTAATTCCGGGTACTTCATGATGAATGAAGCGAGCGTTACGAGCACTTGTTAGTGGCATGATGCCGATATAAATTGGAGCATCTAAATGTTTCGTTGCTTCGTACACTTCTTCAATTTGTTTTGTTGAGTATAGCGGCTGTGTAATAAAATAGTGAGCACCGCATGAAATTTTCTTTTCAAGTCTGACAACTGCACGGTCTAAATGTCGAACGTTTGGGTTAAATGCCGCTGCGATTGAAAAATTGGTTTTTTGTCCAAGTGGCTTTCCTGAATAGGATAATCCTTCATTAAATTGAGCAATTAAGCTAATTAAATCGAATGAAGAGACATCATAAACGGACGTAGCTCCAGGGAAATCTCCAATCTTTGATGGATCTCCTGTAATGGCTAATACTTGGTTAATGCCAAGTGTATGAAGTCCCATTAAATGGGATTGAAGTCCGATTAAGTTACGGTCACGACACGTAATATGAACAAGCGGTCGAGCATCCGTTTGCTGCTGCATAAGCGATGCCATTGCTAAGTTGCTTACTCGAGGTGATGCCAGAGAATTATCTGCAAGGGTAACCGCATCAACACCAGCCTTATGAAGAGCTTTTGCACCATCTAAAAATTTTGTTGGTCCAAGCTGTTTTGGTGGATCAAGCTCAACGATAATTGAACGCCTTTCTTTCACAAGATCATGGAGGTGTGGTTCCTTTGTTTGTTCTTGTTCTTTGATTTCTACAACTGGTCTAATCTTTACTTTCTTTTGCGCAATAGGCTTCTCATGCTTCAATGCTTGTGACATCGCTTGAATATGAGCGGGCGTAGTACCGCAGCATCCACCTACTAAACGAACGCCTTGATTGCGAAAAGCTTTGGCGCTTTCAACGAAATAATCTTGATTTGTAGCGTACTCCACTTTTCCTTCTACATAAGCTGGTAAGCTTGCATTTGGATAAGCTGATAAGAAAGCACGATCTAAAAGCGGAACTTCTTCAAGCGATTGAATCATATGAGAAGGGCCTAAACGACAGTTCAGACCGACAACATCTGCACCTAAAGATTCTAACTCTTGAAACGCATCATAAAGGGATGTTCCATTTTGCAATACGCCAATATCATGGAGTGAAACATGCGTAATGATTGGTTTTGATGTCTCTTTTCTAGCCAAGGACAACACCGTTTTTAATTCTTCAAAATCGTAGTATGTTTCAAATAGCAAGCCGTCAACGCCTTCATTTAACAGCCAAAATAGCTGCTCGCGAATGCTTCGCTTTACTTCTTCTGTTGAGATGGCATTTTTTTGAAATGAGCGAATGCCTCCTAGTGTACCGACCACGTATGCATCTTTCTTAGCAGCTTGCTTTGCAATTCTGACGGCTGAAATGTTAATATCTTTGACAGCATCTTCTAAACCATATCGTGCAAGCTTTTGATAATTGGCAGCATATGTATTGGTTTGAATGACATCTGCACCTGCTTCTACATATGCACGATGAATGCGCTGAATCTCTTCTTTTTTTGTGATGTTTAGCTCTTCAAAGCAGCTATCAATTCCATGTGAATACAGAAGGGTACCAGTTGCACCATCTCCTATTAAAATGCGTGATTGTAAATCTTCAAGTAACCCCATTTGAAAACCTCCTTAAACGTTCCATTTCATCTGTTATCAGTTGTGTTCAAATAAAAAAAGAAAATGAATTAACAAAAAAAGCCTTCTGTAAGAAGAAGACTTTATTTCTTCTTCTTATCTTCCAAGCGATTTGCTTGCTGGATTTAGCACCATGTCATTTCGACTGGTTGCTGAGGTTTCAAAGGGCCAGTCCCTCCACCTCTCGTGATAAGAATCCATATATGATTATTATTTTAGTTCATTCTGCGATATGTTTACTTAAAAAGAAACGAACGATAAAGATGAAATTTAATCTTATTATCTAATTTATCTGATTTTTTTATATTATACAAGACAATTTCGAAAGTTTCACTAATAAATCATAAGAAGAGGGTGGGCATAACAAAACAAATTTCCAAAAATACCAACACTCCC
>NZ_BCVD01000110.1 GCF_001591565.1 Priestia flexa NBRC 15715
AATAATGGTGCTTTTTTTGATTCTTCTTTCCAGTTTTCCGTCGAAATTTTAACTGATGGAATTAAAGCTGTTTGTCCCATTGGATCGCTATCTCTAATAAATTGATGAAACTGTTTAGGTTGTATATAAGATCTCTGTTTATAGCTTTCATATGGTTCATGGAGAATGGTTGACAATCCCGACAATGTAAAAAACGCTTTTGTTTTAAGTACATCTTCTATGGGTTCCTTTGTAGCATATAAGAGAATATTATAGCGTATTTCTCGGTATCGATTAATAAAATCAATCGAATCTTTAATATCTTGTTTTAGGAGTTGTTCACTCAAAATTAGCGTAGAGACATGTCCCCAAAAAAGTCTTTGTTGTGCATCTTTATATAATTGATTTAATGCTTCCGTAATTGTAATGCCTTCCCCTCTTCCTATCCAAACTGGTGGTTGTTTATCAGGTCTTGCCCCTTCTAACTTAGCAACGTTAGAAAAGTCAAGTAACTGAGCATAAGCTATATATTTTCCTTCTTTAAAATCTATACCAAGAGCTGAAACATAATAAATATCTTGTACTTCTTTAATATTCCAGCATCCAGATAATATTGTGCTAGACAAGAGTATCATGGTTATTAGTTTTAGTTTGTTCAGCTTCACTCTTTCCCTTCTCCTTCATCAGTTTTAGAACGAAGGTAACTTACTCTATGCCCATAACTTCTCCACGGTAAGCGAAATAATGCCTTGAAAAAATCAGAACTAGATTTTGGGAAAACCAAAGCTAAGTAAGGGATCCCAAAGGAACGCAATCTAGAAAGATAAAGAACGATTACAAATCCCCCAAGCATAAAACCATATAACCCCATTAAAATTGAACATAATAGTACAAAGCCTCTAAGTATGGATACTGCTCCTGCTAGTAGTTGGTTTACTAAGGTATATCCCGCAATAGCAGATAAAGCAGTAATAACAATGACAGATGGGGAGATAAAACCCGAACGGATTGCTGCATCCCCAATGATTAGTCCGCCTACCACTGAAAGGGTTTGACCAAGGGGGGAGGGTAATCTTTGACCGGCTTCACGGAACATCTCAAAAAGAAACAAAACAATTATAAGCTCAAGTGGTGCTGGAAATGGTAGACCTGATCTTGCAACAGTCACAGTCGCAAGAAGAGGGAAAGGAATTTGATCTTGGTGATAAGCAAGTAATGCCATCCAAAATCCGGGTAGGAAGACAGCTAAAAGAAATCCAAACCACCGATAAAAGCGTGCAAATGATACAGTTAGAAAATTAAAGTGGGAATCTTCTGCAGCTTTTATTAAAAAAGTTATAGTAACAGGAGCGATAATAACAATTGGGGAGCCATCAATTATAATCACTACTCTACCTTGCAATAAGCATTCCACTGCAAAATCTGGTCTAGCTGTATCACCACAAAGAGGAAAAATAGATAAAGATTGTTTCGATACCATCTCTTGAATTTGAGTTGAACTAATTACGCCATCAATATCAATTAAAGTTAGACATTCTCGAATGTTATTTAAAATCTCTAAATTAACTACATCTTTTAAATATAATATCCCTATTTGAGTTTGGGTTCGTTTACCTAACGTCAACGTTTGATAAGACAAGGTGGGATGTCTTAATCTTTTACGAATAAGTGCCACGTTTGTTGAAATATCTTCAATAAAATTGTCTCTTGGCCCACGTACGGATGTTTCGTAATTAGACTGTTCTGTAGAACGGTTTGGTTTATTTGAAGCATTGACAGAAAAAAAGGTAAGCGACTTAGGAAAATACAGAACTAAATTTCCGTTAAATATTTCCAAAGAGATAGACTCTAACCCTTCTCCCACTTTTAAAGGTGTCCACTCTAGCTCTTGTTGATACTTATGAATTTCTTCCTTTAAGAAAAGATATTGATGTTTTTGAGCTATTTTTTCTAATTGAGGAATAACAATCTGATTTATTTGTTTTTTGTCCACTAAACTTTCGCAATAAATGAAAAAGGTCTCAACAGCTTTTTCTTCACTCCCAATTTTATGGAGAACAACTTTGACATCCTCACTATTTTGATATGTTGAACGTATTTTTTCCTCATTTAATATTGGATTTGGTTTATAGATAGAAAATTTTCCATTACCCTCTTTTTTTGTATTCTGATTCCATCTTCGCAAGGATTATCTCTCCTTTCCTCTTTTTAGAAAAACTAAAAGTCCTAATACTATTGAAAAGGAAAGTAAAAATAAAAAAGTTAAATGAAAATAAACATTTTGTAAAAAACGAACAAATTCGATATCACTTATAGGAAGAAGAACAGCCACAAATGTAATTAGTGAACTGATTCCTATTAATACATTCCTTTTTTTCTCGTTTTTAAATGAAAATAATTGTCCAATAATATATAAACCAAAACTAATCCTAATAAATCCACCTGATAACCATTGGTAAATTGAAAAGAAATCTACCTGTTCGATATACTTTCCTATTTTCAATAATCTCCATTCTTCGTAAGCAGGATACCTCTGATTAGCAGCCTCTTCAGGTCCAAAAATAGCAATAGAGCCCAATAAAGGGCCAAGCGTTAAGCAGATCAACACTAACCCAAGAATAATAAAACTCCGTGACTTGATATTCATTTTTAAATTATGTTGAATAAAAAAAATTAAAGTCACTTCTAGCAGAGAACCTAAACTATAGACGGTTCCTTTGATAACGGGTGTCAATCCATTCTCAAGGATAGGGAATAATTGAGAATAATCCTTATGAGGAAAATTAAGACTCATAACGAAAAAGCCTAATGCAACAACAAATACTAATAAAAAACCTGACAGAATAGATAAGGTTGTAAAATTAGATGTTGCAGCAAAAAAACAGATAACTAAAAATACAATAGCTAAAATGGGCGCAGGACTTTGTGGAAAATAGGATGTAACTGTCCATACAATCATATCTTTTAAGGTAACTCCAATAAATAAGAGAATAAACATATACATTAATAAACATAATCCCTTTGCAACAATATTCCCAAAGTGGTTATTTAACCATGAATACAGATGTGTGTGGTCTAACTTTTTCATAATAAATCGAATAAAAAGTAACCATCCCAGAATGAATCCCCCAGATAAGAGGACAGAAATCCATGAATCTCTCCTCGAGATAGCTAATAACATAGGAATCACCATAACGTGATTCATTAAGCCAATACTCATCATAAACAAAACAAATACTTGTGAAAAATTCGCTTTATGTTGTTGCATTGTTAAACCTACTAACTTAGTTGGATTTTATAAAGAATAAACTAATCACATCAAAACTAATTGGCAAGGATACTAAACGGTATTTTTCTCCATTTATTAAGAAATTATTCATATAACACCTCATATTATAAGTGTAAGCCTCTACCTTACCCACATGTTTGGCATTTTTTTATATGCGATAATCTCCTAAAGATCGAATTCTAAGGAGGTTTTGCGATGAATAAATCTCAATTATGAATGGAATGGGGACAACGGATTACCAACTGTTTGGCCAGCGGACAAAGTGCTTCAAAATGGTGTGCTTCTAATGAAGGAAGCATTCATCAGTTCTGGTATTGGAAATAAAGCTTAAAATGACTCAGGATACAAGTGATAATTCACCTATATGGTTGACATTAGAAATGGACGATTCTTTCGAAAATCAAGATTAGTGGTAGGGGGTGGTCAAGCTTCTTTAGATGTTGAACCTGAATGCGATCCAAAGTTACTTCCAGATGTAGTAAGGACGCTTCAATCAGTATGTTGAGACCTTCAATGATTGAAAGTGTCTATCTCGAACGAGGTAGTACGAATATGAGGAAATCTATCGACGGATTAGCTATTTTGGTTCAGGTGGAGTTTAATCTAGACCCATTTTCATCAAGTCTATTTGTTTTTTGTTGCAATAAGGGTAGCGTCATGAAAATGCCGATTACAACAATAAGGAAATTCCAATATAAAAAGCCTGATTTCTCGTCAATTAAATTGAGAAATTTGGCTTTTTTGTCACTCCATAAAAGTCTTCTATTATTGGAGAATATGTATATTACTTCGGGATAACAGGGACCCAGAGTTCGTGTCTTGGTTTATGCTTCTGACCGTAATAACATTCTATACACGGTAAATTTGCAAGTTCATACTCGGAGGTAGGAACCCACTCGGAATATAAACGTTTCCATGCATCCACTATGTTCGGAAAAACTGCCCATGTACCTGCGGGAATAATAAGCGTCTCCATATTTTCTGGGGATTCCCCATCGTATCTTACGCCCATGAAATAGGAAAATTGTTCATCTGTTATGGCGGCTTCTTTTCCGCAAACCCCCAGAAGGCTTTCAAGCGTGCATTTTGGATTTTCCCATGACATATCTACTAGTTCTTGCATAAATCCATCTTTTTTAGCAGTGTTCCAAAGCGTAGGGATTGTTTTAAATGCTCTGCTTGTTTTTACTGGCTTACTTTTTCCAACAATTCTTAAATCAAAATCAAGGTTTTCAATTCTGTAGTCCATCTCGTTATCTCCTTTAATAGAAATTTGAAAGGAAATTCTGGGAAAGGCTTTTAACTGTACCCCTCTATTACGAGCATTGGAAGGGGTTACTCCATGCATTTTTTGAAAGGCACGTGAGAAAGTATCAGAAGAAACATAACCATATTTAATTGCCACATCGATAATCCGAATATCACTTTTTTGAATTTCAAATGCTGCAAGTGTTAACCGTCTTCGTCTAATATATTCCGATAGCGATATACCTGAGATTGAGGAGAACATTCTTGAAAAATGAAACTCAGAACAATTAGCTGCTTTTGCAATCTCTTTGTAGTCTATTTCTTCATCCAGGCTATTTTCAATGTAGTTTAACGCATTGTTCATTCTTTCTAGCCAATCCATAAGTTTACTCCCTTTCAGTATTTACTTTAAAACAAAATAGATAATAATTGCCGACAATTCATGCCTAAAAATGTTGGTGAAAAAATACACCTTTTGATAGAATCAGGACAAACTATTTGTTTCCTTCCGATAGCTTTCTATATAATGAAGCCCTAGATACATTAGTAATTTCGCAAATTTGATTTACAGTCATACCGCCTTCTTTATATAGTTTTACTGCATAATTCATTCCTGCGTGATTTTTATGATACTTCTTTAAACGACCCTTAAACTTGCCTTCTTTCTTAGCGAGCTCAATCCCTTCACGTTGACGCATACGGATAAGATCACGCTCTAATTGGTTCACACCAGCCATTACTGTAATTAAGAATTGGCTGTATGGATTATCCTCTGATAAATCTAGCCATGTATCCTTGAGTGATTTTAAGCTTGCCTTTTTCCTTCATATTAAATCAATCAATTCAAATAAATCCTGCGTACTCCGAGTGATCCGAGTTAAGTCTGTAACATAAATGATGTCGCCTTCTTGTATATCCTCCAACATTTTTTGAAGTTTCTCGCGATCCTTTGTTGCTCCGGAAACTTTTTCTTCAAAAATAATATCCATTCTGATTTCGTTCAGTTGCTGAACTTGCCTTGAAGGATTCTGGCTAGTTGAACTGACACGTATATAACCAATTTTCCGCAAAATATCACCTCATTTTTTGAGACAAGTCTTATGAGACGCTCTTAACTATGATTTTATCAGTCTCCTACACTTGTATCAATAGAGTACACTCTATTGATATATAATTGAACTAATAAATTGAAAATACAGAAATGGGAGGATATTGAATGAAAATTGCGAGAGGTAGAGAATTGCTTACACCGGAACAGAGACAGGCTTTTATGCAAATCCCTGAAGATGAATGGATACTTGGGACCTACTTCACTTTTTCCAAACGGGATTTAGAAATAGTTAATAAGCGAAGGAAGGAAGAAAACCGTTTAGGATTTGCCGTTCAATTAGCTGTTCTTCGCTATCCCAGTTGGCCATACACCCATATCAAAAGCATCCCAGATTCAGTCTTACAATATATATCGAAACAGATCGGTGTAAGTCCATCCTCACTTAGTCATTATCCTCAAAGGGAAAATACACTTTGGGATCATTTGAAAGAAATTCGAAGTGAATACGACTTTGTAACTTTTACCCTAAGAGAATATCGAATGACATCTAAGCACCTTCATCAATTAGCTTTGGAAAATGGTGATGCCATTCATCTACTGCATGAATGTATAGATTTTCTAAGAAAAAACAAAATCATACTACCTGCTATCACTACACTTGAAAGAATGGTGTGGGAGGCAAGAGCAATGGCTGAAAAGAAGCTATTTAATGCGGTTAGTCAGTCTCTAACAATTGAGCAAAAAGAAAAACTTGAAGAGATCATAACTTCGCAGCATCCATCCGATTCCAATAAAACAATATTGGGTTGGTTAAAGGAACCCCCGGGTCATCCTTCACCCGAAACATTTCTAAAAGTAATAGAACGGCTGGAATACATACGGGAAATAGAATTGGAGACGGTAAAAATTAGTCATTTGCATCGCAATCGCCTGTTACAGCTATCTCGTTTAGGTTCAAGATATGAGCCTTATGCATTCCGTGACTTTCAGGAAAATAAACGCTACTCAATATTAACCGTCTATTTATTAAATCTTACTCAGGAGTTAACGGATAAAGCTTTTGAAATTCATGACAGACAAATACTCAGTCTGTTATCAAAAGGCCGTAAGGCTCAAGAGGAAATTCAGAAACAAAATGGTAAAAAGCTGAATGAGAAAGTTATACACTTTACGAACATTGGACAAGCTTTGATCAAAGCAAAACAGGAGAATTTAGACGTTTTTGAGGTTTTAGAATCCGTTATCGAATGGAATTCTTTTGTCTCTTCAGTCGAAGAAGCTCAGGAGCTTGCACGTCCTGCCGACTATGATTATTTAGACTTACTACAAAAACGGTTTTATTCACTAAGAAAATATACGCCAACGCTATTAAGAGTATTGGAATTCCATTCCACAAAGGCAAATGAGCCACTTTTAAAGGCTGTTGAGATTATCCGAGGAATGAACGAATCCGGAAAACGAAAAGTGCCTAATGACTCACCTGTGGATTTTATTTCAAAACGATGGAAAAAGCATTTATACGAGGAGGATGGTACAACAATAAATCGTCATTACTATGAAATGGCTGTTTTATCAGAACTTCGGGAGCATGTTCGGGCAGGAGATGTTTCCATTATAGGTAGCAGACAATATAGAGATTTTGAGGAATATTTGTTTTCGGAAGATACATGGAACCAAACGAGGGAGAATACGAGATTATCAGTTAGTTTATCATTCGAGGATTATATAACGGAGAGAACCAGCAGCCTTAATGAAAAGTTAAAATGGTTAGCTTCCAATTCCAACAAGTTGGATGGAGTTTCTCTTGAAAAAGGAAAGCTGTCACTTGCACGCTTAGAAAAAGATGTTCCAGAAGAGGCAAAAAGGTTTAGTGCAAGCCTTTATCAGATGCTACCAAGAATAAAATTAACTGATTTACTCATGGATGTGGCTCATATAACAGGATTTCATGAGCAATTCACTCATGCTTCCAATAATCGAAAACCAGATAAGGAAGAAACAATCATTATCATGGCTGCTCTTTTAGGAATGGGAATGAATATTGGCTTGAGCAAGATGGCCGAAGCCACACCTGGACTTACATATAAGCAATTAGCCAATGTATCTCAATGGCGCATGTATGAAGATGCAATGAATAAAGCCCAAGCCATTTTAGTAAATTTCCATCATAAATTACAGTTGTCCTCCTATTGGGGTGACAGTACAACATCCTCGTCAGATGGTATGAGAATGCAGCTAGGTGTTTCACCACTGCATGCAGATACAAACCCACATTATGGCACGGGAAAAGGAACCACCATCTACCGTTTTACTAGTGATCAATTCTCTTCTTACTACACAAAGATTATTCATACTAATTCAAGGGATGCGATTCATGTTTTGGACGGTTTATTGCACCATGAGACAGATCTAAACATAGAAGAGCATTATACAGACACAGCCGGTTACACAGACCAAATTTTCGGATTGACCCATTTATTAGGATTTAAATTTGCTCCGAGAATAAGAGATTTATCAGACTCAAAATTATTTACAATAGATAAAGCAAGTGAATATCCAAAATTAGAAGCCAGTTTACGTGGACAAATAAATACAAAGGTCATTAAAGAAAATTATGAGGACGTTTTGCGATTAGCTCATTCTATAAAGGAAGGAACAGTTTCAGCATCCCTTATTATGGGGAAACTAGGCTCTTATTCAAGACAAAATAGCTTAGCCACAGCCTTGCGTGAGATGGGACGAATAGAAAAAACGATCTTTATTTTGAATTACATTTCGGATGAATCATTAAGAAGAAAAATACAAAGAGGATTGAATAAAGGAGAAGCCATGAATGGATTAGCAAGAGCTATTTTCTTTGGAAAACAAGGTGAGCTTAGGGAGCGAACCATACAGCATCAATTGCAAAGGGCCAGTGCCTTAAACATAATCATTAATGCCATCAGTATATGGAATACCTTACATCTAACAAAAGCAGTTGAATATCAAAAACAGACTGGTAGTTTTAATGAAGATTTGTTACACCATATGTCACCTTTAGGTTGGGAACATATTAATTTGCTAGGAGAATATCATTTTAATTCGGAGAAAGTGATCTCATTAGATTCTTTAAGACCACTAAAACTTTCTTAACGTTGTTAAAAATGGGGGAATCGTCAGGAAAATAGGCTTAACGTTGTAAATCCGCATTTTCCTGACGGTACCCCAAAATCAAATGTTCTTAGTTCGAAAATTTATGGTACTAAAATAAGTTTTCCTGTCGTTTTTCTTCCTTGTAATAAACGATGAACATGCGCTGCATCTTCAAGTGGATACGTTCCACCAATCAGCAGTTCAAGCTCGCCGTTTTTCATATAAGTTAACAGCTCTTGTAAACTTTGCTGATACAAACTAGGCTTTGCCATCATTTGTGGTAAAAAGAACCCCATTACGGACTGGTTTTTCTCCATCAGCCTTCCTGGATTAAATTTTACAGGCTGACCGCTTGCCATTCCGTAGAATACAAGACGGCCAAACGGCGCAAGACAATGCAGAGAATCGTAAAAAATGGACCCTCCAACCATTTCTAAAATTACGTCCGCTCCGTGCTTTGTTTCTTCCATCACTTTGTTTTGCCATCCTGCTTCCGTATAATTAATGAGAACATCGGCTCCTAGGCGCTTGGCAATAGCAAGCTTTTCATCTGAGCTCGCTGTGGCAATTACGTTAGCACCAAACTTTTTCGCAAGCTGCACAGCAAGCGTACCAACGCCTCCTGCAGCAGCGTGTACCACAACAGTTTCTCCTTTTTCAATTCTCCCCATCGTTTTTAAAATGTGATACGCTGTTAAGCCTTGAAGCGGCAAGGCAGCTGCTTGCTTAAGATCAACTCCGTCCGGCAGCGGAATAAGACCTCTAGAATCGGCAAGCGTATACTCCGCATACCCTGTTGCTCGGTGTGACCCAAGCAGCGTAACGACTTTCATTCCAACCTTTATTCCTTCTACTTCTTCACCAAGCTCAACAACCTCTCCTGCCACTTCAGAACCAGGAATAAACGGAAGCGGCGTATCAACAACGTATGCTCCTTCTCTTCTAGCCGTATCAGCGTAATTAACACCAATCGCTTCTACTTTAATCAAAACGTCTTTCTTTTTCGGGACGGGTCTTGCCAAATTAATCACTCTTAGTACATCTGGACTACCGTATTGTTTGAATTGAATCGCTTTCATTTTTACTCCTCCTTTTTAGTTAACACGTATAACGATCGCTTTCAATCAATGAATCTGCCACTCTTCGCGTTTTAGTAAACGTGCCTTCGTATTGAAAATCGCTCATTACAGTCTGAAGTTCATAGTGAAGGGCTTGATGCTTTTTACCAGTAGCAATACCGTTAATAAGCTGCGTCGCTTCATCTCTTACCTCGCGCATCGTTAAATCCACTACTAGCTCTGTCAGATCAACTTTCAGCTGTTCGTTTTCTTTCCCATTTTTCCTGACTGCTTTTTCCGTTCGGATGACGGCTGATTCCATTGCATATAAACCAATAGCAAGGTTTGAAAACTTCATTAAGGCTTCTTGCTCGTGGACTATATGCTCTTTTGCTACTTTTAATGCTTCACTTAAAAGTAATAGAAGAAGATAGCGCACTGTGTGAACAGCTTTCTTTTCAAGAGGGAGAAGGTCATTTTCTTCTTTTATAGCGCCATATGCTTGTTCAAGTGTTTCCTGATTTAAAACAAGCTCTCCACTTTTTACTTTTCGCAGAAAGTGCATCGGTAAAACCAGTCTATTAATCTCGTTTGTTCCTTCAAAAATCCGATTAATACGCGAATCGCGATAAACTGATTCAATTTCGTAATCTTGAATAAACCCAGCACCGCCGTGTAGCTGAAGCGCTTCGTCCACCACCGTGTCGAATGCTTCAGAGCTATATACTTTACACACTGAGCACTCCATCGCAAACTGACTAGCAGTTTGCGCGATTAGCTTTTGCTCACTTGTTAAGTCTTCTGGGGTGCATGCATCAGACGCAGACTTCACTATGAACGTACCACCAAACGACGATGGTTTTACGTCTTGAAACATTGTTTCCACTCCCTCTCTTAAACAGTTTGTAAATAATTCTGTAAAAACGCACACACGTCATCTGGAAGCGGTACGCTCTTTTGCAAGTCAAAATCGAAGTGAACAAGAACCGCTTCTCCTCTAGCAATTAACCTATTCGTTTTACTGTCCGTAATTTCGTGACCAATCGTAAAGCTTTTATGACCGATGCGCGTTACGTACGTGGAAACAACAAGTGTTTGATTAAAATACCCTTGGGCAATAAAATCACATTTGGTGGAAGCAATTAAATAAGTCCACTTGCTTGAATCCATTTTCACACCCATTTTTTCAAAGAAATCAATTCGCGCTTCTTCTAAATAAATAAAATAGCTTGTATTGTTAATATGACCCAGCGCATCTGTCTCGCAAAATCTCACTTTAATTTTCGTATCGCTCATGTTTAACCTCTCCCCTTCTTTGGTGATTGCTCGTTATTTTTTGATATGCTCTTTTTCATACGTATAAAACCCTTTTCCCGTCTTGCGCCCAAGCTCTCCTTTTTCTACTTTTTCTTTTAGGAATTCGGGAGGTAAATCGCTTGGATCTCCCGTTTCTGCATAGCGCTGATTCATTACGTAGTAGCCAACATCAATACCGGATAAATCCATTAATTCAAATGGTCCAATCGGATGATTAAGCGCTTTTTTACAAATTAAATCAATATCTTTGAAGTCCGCATAACCGTTTTCGTAAAGAAACATCGCTTCTTTATGAAGAGCACCTAAAATACGATTAGCGATAAAACCAGAGATTTCTTTTTGAAGCAAGACTGCTGTACGATTCATTTGCTTACATACATTCATGGTAATCGCTGCAGTTTCTTGACTTGTTTTCTCACTCATGACAACTTCTACACAGTCCATGACTACCGGTGGGAAGAAAAAGTGCATATTTACGACTTTATCAGGTCGAGTCGTTGCAGAAGCTAGTAAAGAATTAACGATCGTCGAGCTATTGGAAGCTAAAATAGCGTGCTTTGGCGCATACTCATCAAGCTGAGCAAATACGCTTCTCTTTACTTCAAGCTTTTCAACAACCGCTTCAATCACAAAGTCAGTAGTAGAAACAGCTTCTTTTAAATCAGTAGTATACGATAGCCTAACAAGCGCTTCATCCTTTTGCTTTACGGTTAATTTCCCTTTATTAATCCATCGATTTAACAGTGTATGAAGCTGATTTCTTGCACTATTGAGTGAATGTTCATTCATATCGTGAATCGTAGTTTCATAACCTCCTAAAGCTGCTAAGATGGCAATTTGATGACCCATTTGCCCTGCACCTACAACTGTTATATGCTTAATGATCATTTTTTTATTCCCCTTTCAACTGTAGTCCATCTACTAGCATGTTATAAAAAATCGCTGCTACTTCTTGTGCTGAACGTTCTCCGCTTGGCTGAAACCAAAAATAGCTCCAGTTTGTGATGCCTAAGATTCCAAGCGTTACGATATCTGCTGGCAAGTCCCCTCTAAATTCACCAGCTTTTATTCCAGCTTCAATTAGATCTTGAAGATTCATTTTAAACTGATCACGCTTTGGCACAATGCTTAAAAGGTGGTTATCACTCAAATGGCGCATTTCGCGAAAAAACACTTTAGCTCGCAGTCCCTCTTTTTTAATATCGTAAATTAATTTAAAAATCATCTCATAGAGTTTTTCTGCGCAAGACAACTCATCGGCACGCAAAATGGTTTCTTGATTTTCAACTAAGTGCTCAATATATGAGCGGTGAATATCAAGCAGCACTTCTTCTTTGCTTTTAAAATAATAATAAAAGGTTCCTTTGGTCACGTTCAATTCATCTGCAATATCTTGAATGGACGTTTCTTTAAAGCCTTTCTTTGCAAATAGTAAAATGCTTGTTTCCATGATGCGCTCTTTCATTTTCTCCGCCGCCTTTTGAAATTTAATAAGTTATGTTGCGAGCAACCCCCCGTCTACAACTAGAACATCACCTGTGACGTAATCGGAAGCTCTTGATGCTAAAAAAACAGCTGCTCCCTTTAAATCAACGTCTGTACCAAAACGCTTGAGCGGCGTTTGTTCTAAAAAGTAATCTCTTCCTTCTCTCATCGTCATAGCCGCCATTTTCGTCGGGAAGAATCCTGGAGCAATTGCATTTACTTGAATGTTATGCTGTCCCCACTTTACGGCTAAATCCTTCGTAAACGTAATAACGGCTCCCTTACTTGTGTTATAGCCAATAGAATTCATATATTCTGGATGTGAACCTCCAAATCCAGCGACCGATGCGATATTGATAATCTTGCCTTTTTTAGCATGTATCATATGTTTTCCAGCTTCTTGAGCCATTAAAAATGTGCCTGTTACGTTTGTTTGAAGCACTTTCTGCCAAGCTTCTAAAGGCATCTCTTCCACCTTTGACCCCCATGTTGCTCCGCTGTTATTAACCACAATGTCAATTTTTCCAAACTGAGCAATGACCGTATCCACCACGTTTTTAACATCTTCTTGATTCGTGATGTCACACTGTATTGCTAACGATTCAACGCCTAGTTCTTTTATTTTTTCGGATACGCTTTCACAAGATTCCAACTTTCGAGAGCAAACGATAACGTGAGCACCCGCTTCAGCTAATCCGGTTGCAAACTGTTCACCAAGGCCTCGGCCTCCTCCCGTTACGATTGCGACCTGACCTGTTAGGTCAAAGAGCTCTTTCACATGCATCTTTTCCCCTCCTCGCAGAATTGGCTATACTTACTAACCGGTTGGTATGTTTCATATTTATCATATACCGAATCATTTTATAACAGCAAGTATTTTTTAGAAAATTTAAACAGTTATTATTTAAAA
>NZ_BCVD01000111.1 GCF_001591565.1 Priestia flexa NBRC 15715
GGCGTTCATGCTTACGTTAGCTTGAATCGCAATAATATCAACGTTTATAGCCGTTTTGAACGACTGTTTATATTCGAACGGATTGATTTCAACGTCATTACTTAACGGTGAATATCGTTAACTTAATAATACCTAAATAAGCTTAGATAAACAAGAAAAATCAACACACTTCCTACTACAAGGACTTAATATCCATATAAATAACATAGATAATAAACAAATATTGTAACATTATGGTGGTTAGTTTATAATTATTTAGGAAAAAAGACACAAGGATGGTGAATTTATGAAATACTTTTATCAAAGTTTTTTAGACAACAGAGACAAGACTAAAGGTAAAATTGGTGATTTGAAACATTTTATAAGAAATGAATCTTTAGATAAGCAAATTGAAGAGGCATTTCCTAGATCAAGTTTTGGAAAAGATTCTGACGATATAGAAGTTAAAGGAAGTAAACAACTTTTAGAGGCTTTTATTAATGTAGATAATGCAAAAATGGATTTACCTGACCCTTTAGAAGATATTAAATTCATTAAATTTGATGAAGACGATAAGCATATTGTCTTGGAATTTACTAAAACAGAGAATCTTCAAGCAAAAGGAGTTTATAATTTCACCCATGACTTTTTAGATGATTTATTTACAATCGGAGGCTTCTATAGTTTTTGTGTGAAGAAAGGTTCATTAGAAATTTTATCAAATACATTAGAAAACCTTTTTGAGAAATTTCCTGATTTAAAAAGACAATATCGATTTTTAAAATATAATGATGAATGGGTTTTAAGAGGGGTAACATCAACTAAGTATAAAAATTATGATAATCATATAGTAATATATTTAAGTTTATTAGCTCTTCACAACTATAGTCAAGAAACCAAAAAGAAATTCTCTATTTCGGAAGGTAGATTAAGTGATTCGGATATTTCTATTTATTTTGAGGAAGAGGATCCTATACACTTAGAAGGAGTAGGTGATGTATACTTTAGAATATATATATCAAACGGAGAGATTCGACAAAAATTTTTCACTTTTGAAGTTGGGTATAGAATTGATAATGGAAAAAGTTCTTTTGTAGCTATGCCTGAACTTAATGATCCTTTGGTAAAAGTAAGTCACAGCATGAAAGTAGAGTCCGTTAAAGAACGAATTGAAAATATTTTTAATTTAGATCAACATAAAAATTCTATGTTAGAATACATTGTTGCTCTGAAAAATGAAAAAAAATTATCTCCTGATGCTATCCATTATTTATTTAGTAAAATCATTAGATCTCAACAAAAATTTAGTGAAAATACTAAAAATAAAGCCAAGAATTTTAAGGAGTCTAGTAGTATAGTTGATAATACTCTTACTTTAATTGAAGTATTAGATCGCTTAAGTGAAATCACTACTGATATTAATGAAGCTGTTCACCTTCAAAGGATATATGATGATGTAATTAGAAATATTGCAAAAAACTCTTAATAAAGAAAAGGAGTATTTTTACTCCTTTTCTCTAAAAACTATAAATTATTTAAAAGCTTGATCCCCTTTGAATTGTACTGTAACTAACACCATATTTCACCTACTTTCCTCGTAACGCGTTATTCATGATATATGCTGCCGCATTTCTAGACTCGACCGCATTCCAAACATCATCACCGTCAAAGTTGTTCGAAACAGTTAGGTCAATAATCAATACTTCTTTAAGCTGTTCATATATGTTCATCTCTTTCACTTCCTTTATTTGTTTTTTGTAGGAGATGATGCGCGGCTGCATACGAAAAAGACACCCCGTGAAGGGCGCCCTTTATACGAATGTGACCGAAGCAATTTCCGGTTCGATCGAATATTTATCGCTATAATGTTGTTGTAGCGATACTGATAACGTATACCCATCCGGTAAGTTAACCGTTACATCGACTGCTGGCGTTTTGTTAGTTCTTACCTGGATTAACTTTCGGAATGCGTTATCGATCTCAGCCGATAAAGTTCCGTCTCGGTGTAAACCGGTAGTTGGAGGTGTTCCAAAATCGAATCCATCTACTGCGATAGTTGAACTGAATACTGTTCCGCCCCTTGTGAAAGTATTCCCCTCGTAAATTTTCTTTTTAATAGTAATTGTTGCGCTCATTAATAATTCCTCCTATTAATTGTTTTTTGTATAGAAAAAAGACGAGCCGAAGCCCGCATTAATCCGTTAAATATTCATATTGAAGGTAAATTTGACCTCCGCTATTTCGGCCGACGTTAACGATTGTTTTATCCTTGTTCTCTGCTTTCCACGTTTCGTAGGATTCTTTATCGTAAAACATTAGGCTTTTCTGAACAATTGTTTGTTGTTTTTTGATTAATTCTTCCGGTGATCTCCGAATAATTAGCAATTTTATTCCTCCTATTCCGTATATTGGACGATAATTAAACCGTCCTCGTTATCTACGTCGTGAATCATTTTAAAATCCTCGCGCTTCAGCCATTCGATATAGGTTTTTTCATTCTCGAAAGCTAACGTTTTTATACGCGTTCCTGCTGTGCGACTATAGCTCGACTTGTTTATTGATCTCATTTAGTGCCTCTATACGTCGGATGCGTCATTTTTAGGTGTTTCAACGGTAGATTAGCGCTGTCAGGTAACGCTTGTGCGATTTTAACCGGTAATAGTTCGCCGGACTTAACCGCATCAAGCTCCATATACAAGCTACGAGCCTTCTTGACGACTGCTGCCTCGTTTGTAGCTTCCGCGATTCGCCCCACTTCCTGCAATAAAGCAAGCTTTCGGCTATCTGTCATATAAGGAACCTGCTCAATTAACGTATCGATGACGCCTGTATTACCGAACTTAACCGAAGCTATTGTTTCCGTTACAACGTCTCGAGCAGCCTTACGTTCATCTTCTGATATATATCTGCGCTTATTAGCTAAGTCGCGCATCGCTGACTCTTTAGTGCTTGCGACAATTGCTTCGTACTTGCTGTTTAACGCTGCTACTTCCGTTTCAAGCTCAGCTTTCATTTGCTTTGAATAATAATCGATAGCGCCTTCGACTTTGTAAACGGGATCTTCACTCTTAGTCATTGCATCGTATTTCTTACGGTAGTCAGCGACTAACCTTTCAATTTTGTTTTCGATTTCGTCTAGGTTCGATAAACTTACTGGAACTGCTTTGCCGGATGCCTCTAGGTGCATCGCTTCGGTAACGTCCATTTGTTGAATCGACTGGGATGGCATTCCGTTATAATCTTCTGTTAAAAATACTTTTTTGTTCATAATGCTCTCTCCTTATTCTTGGTTTAGTTTGTAAAAAAGGGTTATTAGATAGGCGAATTTGGTGCCTTATTATCGCCTTTAATACTATTAGTCTCCAAACGTCGAAAGCGCCTTAAAAAGTCTATCTAATCGTTCAAACGTCGTGCTCTCATTTTCGCTAAATGGTCCTGCTGTTTTTCGGACGGAACATTATACAACCGCACCTGACTTGGCGCTAAATAACCTTCGATGTCAATAATCATTCCGTCATCGTCTGTGTACGCCCTAGTAACCTCGCCAACTTTCGTTAATTGGTCAATATGCTGCTTTGATGTGCAACGGAATTTCCACTGTTTTTGCACAGCATCGTATAGTAATAGCGTTTCCTGTTCTTCTTTCGGATAAAAACCCATCAATACCACTCCTCCTCTTCGATAATTTCTTCCTCTTCTTCGTAATCTGGTTCCGGTAGATACTCAATTGTTCCATCGCGATAAAGAATCGCTTGTCGGATCGTTTCGAAATTGTTACCGTAATATTCGCTGACTATAATGACTTCACCTATTTTCATTTTTAGCTTGACCTCCCGGATCCATTGCGCTATTATTAAAATGGGTAATTCTGTTCAAATTCTCTACGAAAGTTAAAAACTCATCGCTGATCTCGAGCGTTTTGGCTAACTTGGATTTTGTCATTGGCGAAATTCCTCGCTGTCCAGTTTCAATAAAGGCCACAGTAGTCGCTGACACTCCGATCAACTCTGCGAAAGCCTTCTGGGTCATTCCAAGGTGCAACCTGAACGCTTTGAAAACGTTACTATTCATATTTTCTTTACCCCCTATTATCAAATACTCACAAATATTTTTTATAATACGCCCAACTCGGCGTTAGGCTTCTCTACTACTGCAAAGCTTGTCGCCAGTTAAAATCCTTAGAGCTTATCTCCGTCATAATCGATGATTTCCGCCTTCTTTTTGCTATTGCCTTTTCCGTATAAACTTTCTTTAGCTTGTATATAATCCATCTTTTGCAAGGTCATTGGACGTTCATAGCGCCATCCGACCTCGATCATCGCCTGTTCGTTAGCCCAGCACGGATACTCAAGCCACCACAAGTATAAATCTGACTTCGTCTCCTTCTTCGGCTTCGGATTTAGGAACGCTTTTTCGGCGCGTCTAATCCTCGTCTGCAGCGTTTTTTGACTCGTCTTACAATCTGCGCAGCACGTACGCCGGTTATTACGTAGGCTGTCATCACGAAAATAGTAATCGCAATAGTCGCAGCGTTTGACTCGTTTGTCGTTTGGGTCATTTAATTCTCCGTTGTGGAAAGGCGCTAGTAGACGTTCAATTTCCGCACGTCCTTTACCTTTGAAAAATTCTAGCGTATATTCGACGGCTCCCTCACCCGGGTCGCGCCCATTATCCATTCCCATTATTAGCAGCTCCCTTTCTCTATTAGATAGCCCATTGTGAGCATTTTAGATGGTTCGAATACTAAACCCTTCGTTAATAAATCAAACCTCCGAAATCGCTTATTAGATAGGCGCTTTGCACGGTTAAATCAAGCGTTTTTTGCTTTAAGTGCTCTCGTAAGCGCCTGCTGGAATTCAGGCGTATTCTCGAATATAAAAACCAAACCGCTTCCTTTTCTCGCAGGCTCAGTATCTACGAGACTGTATCCTTCCTTGATTAATTGACGTGCGATACGTAGCGAAAATAGGCATTTGAATTCATTCATTTTTGGTTCCTCCTTGTTTTATGGATTGCACGAAACGGACAGTCCGCTTTCATTGTTATCATTGGTCTTTTAATATCTACGACTAAGGTATATAAGTAATTTATTACTGACGAAACCGACTACGAAAGTAGGCGGAATCATTGCTTACTACGTATTGCTTACTTTGTATTGCTTACTATACGTTCCTTTCGCAAAGGCTAAATACCAAAAAGGAAAGCCCTATTGCCAAAAGGTACAATCCATCAAGAATCCGCCCCCTTTTCGGCCTTTTGTTCGATTTTAAGTAGCTCAGATAAGCGATACTCTAAATTACGCGCTTCAATATCTGCAGCCGTTTTTATAAATTCATCAACTACTTTCGGATGCGCTTTAGCGAACTCATCTCGCGTTAAAGGATCGTGTACATAGATAACGTCCTTGTTCGGAATAATAGTCGACTTTTTAACGGTAACTAAGTTATATCTCTCTAAAACTTCTAACCGGCTAGCAAATGCCTTTCTACCTAGCCCTGATTGAGCGTATAAATAATCTTTTGAATGCCATACTGCGTTATACATATCACTGTCTTCTTTGCTGTTTCTCCAAGAACGTAAGAAAGCGTAAAGCCCTGCCACATCCGTATTAAATCCAGGTAATTGCGTGTACATACGTACTAAAGACGTTTTCAACATTGATCCTCCTGTTTGCCAACCGAAATGACGGTCGATTAATCCTTGCTTTTGAATATCGTTCATTTTGCAGCTCTCCTTTTATTTGTGGTTTTATATAAAGCCGATAATTAGTCGGCGATTTTTCCGCCTTACTTTGAATACAATGCATCAACTTCGAAAAGTGGGCGTTTCTCACAATAATTTCAGTTGATAATATGCCGACGAGTATTGCAGTCGCGCACCCGTTACCTGATATTACGAAGCGAATTTGCGATTGGCACAAACGCTATACAACTTAAATAACGTTTGATGTTCCGAAATTGGACCTTTACCCTATACATAGATATATCCCTCAGTCCGCAAAAGTGGATATTTCGCCTACATTTTATATAAAGCGTTAGGTCCGAAAAGTGGACGTTATAATTGATATAAGACCGTTATTTGCTACGTTGTACAAAAGAACGCAAAAAAAGCGCTACAATTGCCGTTGTGCGCCTGGTCATTACATATATACGATATCTGCCAGCTTTTCGATTTCTGTTGACTTAAATCCCATTAAATGTTAATGTGTTGCTAAGTAATATTTCGTCTGGAACTAACGGTTGCCTCCGTTGGTTCTTTTTTTATGCGCTAATTCAGCGAAAAAATCTGCCACTGACATTTCCGCTATAGAACTCAGGTCCATTCCGTCCAATAGCTCGGGCCCAAATAAATGTGTTTCGATTACAGTTTTCCAATCTTTTACCGTACCGTTCGCTTCTCTACGCAAAACCTTATGAACGCTCAGCCCTTCATAACCTTTCGCCAAGTACAGCTCGTTGCCTAATCGAACTACATCCCGCTTTATTACCTCGGTGCTATCGTCGTAAACGTACAAGTAGCGCTGTTTCATTGGGCATCGCCTGCTAATTTCGCTATAAGTTTAAACATCCCCACTGCCGAAAGATCTTCGATTTCTTCCATCTTCAAACTTCTGACACCTTTATCTTCGTTGTAATCATTTAAATGAGCTAGTTCATCTAAGAAGACGTAGGATCCATCCAGACTCTTTGCTACTCGCTGCAGTAACAACCCTCCGTCAACATCCGGATACAAGATAACGTCGTTTTCTATGAACAAAACTTTTACCTCTTCATATGTTGTTTCTCCTTCTAACTGCCATTTAATTTTTACGTTTTTCACCATTTAAACCATCCGCCTTTTATTTTTATTACGAATATACGCTTTTTCGTATATCGTTAATTTGATTATAGACTAGCTTTTTTTATTCGTCAATACGCTTTTTCGTATTTACGCAAAAATACTTTTAGTTTATAATTTACTTAAGAGGTGAAGTCATGTACAAGATTCATGTTAAATTAGCTGAAGCTATGGAAAGCCGTGGTATTCACACGCAAAAAGAGTTGTTAGCTTTAATAAAAGAAAAGACAGGCGAAACTCTTCGCGCAGCTACAGTATCAGATATGTATAATAATAAGAGCACGAACTTAATCAATCGAAAATACTTAGAAATCATTGCAACAGCGTTAGAAATTCAAAATATCGGTGAGCTAATCGAGCTAGATACTTCTGAAACAAAATAAAAGCGCCTTTTGGGCGCCTTCTTAATTAGATAATCGCTAGTGGTATTATCAAACCAATACTATTACCGACCCCTACAATAATCTTCATAAAAGTTGGCATTAACTGAACTAATACATAACCTAAAGATGCATTTTGTATTAATGATATCCCCTTATCTTTTTGATTTATCATAAACATTAAGCCACCAGACGACAGCATTACTAACGCAATAGGGTAAGACAACGCTTGAATTATGTCGACTAGAGGCATTAGCGCATCTACAATCTGCTCTTTTGCATGGTTTTTGACATACTCGCCTGGTCCTGCGGCATATGCATGATTAGAAGAGCTTACACCTGACAATCCTATGGTCGTTACGCCTGCCAGCGCGATCAATGCATGCTTTACTTGGTAAGCTCTTGTTCCCTTTTTAATTTGCTTCACTATGCCATCCGAGTCCCTCTTACGTATGAATTCACTGATGGTCCCTACCGTTTCAACTTTGCGATTAAACATTTATACCGCTTCCCCTCTTCATTAGATGAAATCCGATATTGTAAATACCTTTACGTCAAGGCCTTCGCATAGCTCTTCTAGCTTCCTACTTCTATATTCTGTCGTTGTAATCCAAATAAACGCTGGTTCCCTATCGAATACCCCGAGATCAATCAGTTTGCGATACTTACTCATTTTCGTTTTATTAGCCAACATTGTTTGAGTGTGATCTACTTCTATAATGTAATAACGACCCTCATGTGAGAATAAAGCGTCACAAATGGCTTTTACTCGGTTAGGAAGTTCAAGTTTCACTTCGTTTTTCCATGTCTCGGGACAGCCATACGCAATGTACAAGCTATTTCGCATGATAAAATGGCGTGCCTGAAGTGTTTTTTTACGGACTTTCTTAGCGTTAACCAGTTCTCGACCCTCTTTCGTTAAATAGTAAATCGCTTCACCGTCGCGAAAATAAGTTACGTATCGACTCATGTCCTTTAGCACACGCGATGTATTTCGAGGACTGCCTAAATTATGAATAGCCTGCAGCTGTGAACGACTGAGATAATCACACCTCTTCAATGATAAGCAGATCTCGATTTGACGTTGTTCCTTCTTGATGGCTTTCTGCATTTGCATACGGCTCCTTTCGCGATGTGATGTTAATATACGGACCAATAGTATTTTGAATGAAGCTATCGTCAATAAATGGCGTCTGCACGATATTAGTTTGATCCGTTTGATATATTGCTCTTCCTTTGATTAACGGCAACTTTTCCGCTCCTTCTTCGTCCAGCACAACACGACTTGCTACCGCATTTCTTACGCGAAAGCACAATTTTGCCTCACTATTCTGCTTACATTGTCGTGGGATAACATCGCCAGTCGGATACTGAGTCGCCAAAACCTGTCGAAAGCCTAAACCTGCGCCTAACCTTGCGATCTGACTCATGTACTTTTGACATTGTTCTTTGACCTGCCGTTCTTCCTTCGTTACAGCCTCTTGCGGATTCAATTCGCCTACCTCATCGATAAGAATAAAGTGGCGTTCGGTAATATGCGTATCTTGGACCTTACGCTTATTCAATTTCCGCAACGTTTCCTGCATGGTCCGCATATCTTTATACGCCTGTTCTAACGCTACTAGAGCTTCTTCAGGTTCGTATGCGATGCGCTTTACTTGATTAACATTTTCATAACCGCCAAATTCAACCCCGCCTTTTAGATCAATTAACGTAAAGCTGACGTTATTGGCTTGCGTAGATATCAACGAGCTAATCAGAGCGTTAAGAAAGTTCGACTTTCCGTAGCGTGTGGCGCCTCCAAGCGCTAAATGTGGCGTTGCTTCGAAATCATGTTTAATTAGTTTTCCAGCGCGATTAATCCCAACCGGTATCTGCCAACCGTTCAACTTACGTAATAAGGATCCCGTATAAGGAAAATGATCGGTTAACGGTTCAGTATAGACTTTGAATCGTAGCATACCGTCGAAAGTTAGCTCAATTTCCTTTTGCGCACTTCGCTTTCTCTCAAATAAGCTACGAACCTGCGTCAAAAGGTCTTTGTTCAACTGGACAGACCTTATATCTTCGAAAGATACATTTGTTAATCTTCGTTTGATATTTAAGCCGTCTTGAAAACGATCTAGCTTCTCTTTAAATTGATTTACCGACATTCCCTGCGGCATTTGATAGACATACTCCGTATAACCGGCGCCTCTAGTTCTACGGTGAATTCTAATTTTTTGCCCATCCTTCGCAACAAGACCCGCGTTCGCTGCAATTCGCTCTATCCTCTTCGCATCATTACCTCCTCCGTGTTGATAGACGTAGGTTGAAGCTAAGACGCTACTCATTGCAATTGACGATAGTATTTCGAATATCACAACACCACCTCCGAATCTTAATATCTGATAAGATAGTTTCTCGCAAGTAGAACGATTCAAAATGGCTTCAGACGTTGGTAGAAAAGGATTTCTAGAGACGTTTTAAAATACTAGCCGCGAAATTTCATACGAAGAGAGAAACGGGCTGTTCTATGCGCATTGTGAAACGTATTTTGACTCGCTTAGTGAATGGTATTCTCGCCCGTTTGTCCGTTATGTCATTAATTTGCGCTCGGTTTAAAAAATGACATTTCGGTCAAGCCTATTAACGAGGTGATAAGGATGTTTAACTTATTCGGATTAGGTAAGAAGCGAACAGAATTCGGTAGTTGGTTAGATCGTGAAGGCATTTCTCAGATTGAATTAGAAGAAAAGGCGCAGCTTAGTCGTGGAACGATTTCGAGGTTATGTAACGATAAAGAGTACAAACCTAAACATTCAACGCTCGCAAAGGTGCGCAGAGGATTAAAAACGCTTGGTAAAGACGTGCCAGAAGACTATTTTAAAATGTGATAGAATCGAAGGATCAAAGTGTTTTTTAGATATCCGCATTTAAGATACGGTAGGCAAGGATAATTACGATTATAGAGCCGCCCCCCTACCTTAACGCCCTGAGTTTTAAAATTTCGTAAGAAAATGTCGCAGCTTAGGCGAAAGGTTTTCATTTATGCCTACCCCGCCCATTCATTATCAATGTATTTGATATACATTATCAGTTCCTGTAACATATCTTATGTAAACTAGCACTTAGAATAACCCTTGATACATCAACGTTTGTTAACTTCCGAAGAACTATACGCTATACATTATTTATGCATGCTTGATATGACACGGTTTCTTATCCGTATAATGTTACCCATCGTCCTTCGTAATGAATAAAATACTGCATAACCCCCTGAGTTCCAAAGACCTCTTCCGTCCCAGGCATGTGAGGCTGATAATTACTTACGTTAGATAACACACGATCTATCGCTAAATACACGTTCCTTCTATATATGCGACCGTATAGGCTTAACGTAATGTCAAAGCGTTTTGAGGGTCGCGCGTAACACTGGCTCGGCTGGTGAAACGTACTATAAAACCGGAAGGTATCGTCCGATTCAGTACGACGTAATATCACGTTATAGCTCGAGTTTCTTCTATATGGTGCGCAAAATAAGTACGTCTCAAATTCTATCGAACTCTCACTTCCGGTAAGTAGATAGCTTAAAATTGAAATGCGACTACAAAAACGTTAAAATAATATTGGTTTACGGACTCTCCCATTAAGGAGAAAAAAATGTACAATCAAAAACAGCTTTCAGAAGAACTAAAAATTCCTCAATCAACGCTAAGTGAACGAATTAAACGGTTTGGGACCTTAATCGATACTACTTACGAAGATGGGAAAATTAGTTATACTGAATGTGCTAAGGAGCAAATGATATTAATCGAATACGCTTACCAAAATAAGAATTTAGGTTTAGATATAAAACTAGAATTATCAGCTTTACTGGTTGCTTATAAAACCATTTACAGAGTCCAACAAATGAAAATCTAAAAAATAAATAACATGGAGAGTCCGTAGCTATAACTAGCTATACTTACGAGTACGTACATAAACGTACTGACGGAGTAATACGCTATATAGTTGCGGACTCTTTTGCGAAATAAACCAACGAAAGATTACACGGTATTTAGCCAATTAAACAACGGATTTTCCCTGCGCTTCCACACCGCCAGCTTTGCCTCCACTATGCGGTAAAAATATCCTTCGAATGTATTACGTATCTTACTCAACTTCTTAGCGAAAATAGTCTCTTTAAACGCCTGTATAACATCTGCTAACACTTCCGTCTCTTCTAACGGCAGAGTCACTTCGCTCTTTTTATAGGCAACTAATACTCGATTCCATAAACGATAAATAGTATCGGCCGATTCATAAAAAGGCGCAGTGGCGTCTACGAAAGCTTTCGGTACATTAGAAGGCGTGAATGATTCGTCTAACTCGACCTCTTTAACGTTAATTCGTTTATTAATTCTCTTAGAAGGCAATGTTTTAGAAATCTCTGTTTCGGAGCTACCTTTCGCTTGTTCAACGCTTGATACGGCAGGCTTTGGCGCATCTTCACGGGGCGACATTTCCGCAGTGACAGGCGGAGTGACACAGCCGTCCACAGTTCGGATCACATATACGTTGTGGCCCGATCCTCCTTTCGCTCGAATAGTTGATTTCCGCTCAATGACACCGTAAGATGCCAGCACTTTTAATGCGCGTTGTACCGTACGCTTACTGCATTCCGTTAAGTTAGCGATAGTTTCCACCTTTAAGAACGCTACGCCAGCGATTTTACATGCGTAACGAGATAACGTTTTAAGAATACGAATAGCTGACGGCGTTAGTTCGTGCTTGTATGTATATAGAAAGCCGCGAATAGCTTCGTTCATTTCATTTACGTTAGCGAATGATTGCAATTGCTTCATTTCGCTATAATTAGCTGCATTTAACATCATATATTCCCCCGTTTGGGACACATACAAGCACTTTTGGACGCATTTGAATAAGCGTTGACTTTTTACGCTTTTTTCGATACCATTTAATTAGCGATTAGATGGGCGTCTGCTTTGTGCAGGTGTCCTCTTTTTTTGTCTTTTTTCGGTTCAGTTACGTCTTTGGCGAATGCCATTAATCGGTGAGTAATCATCGTGGCTCCTACGCATCTCTTCCGTATCCATTTGGATATAACGGCGCATGGTACGTATATCAGCCCAACCGCCCATTTTCTGTAATGTAAAGGCGTCACAACCGTTTAAAATCATGTTTTTGGCCCATGTATGGCGATAAACATGCGCTGTAACCTTCTTACCTGCTACTCCGGCTTTATCAGCGTAATATTTCAAACGTTTATTGAAGTGATTTTCACTAATCGGCTCACCAAAGCACGAAAGGAATATACGATCTAATTTAAAGTGCGTTTGGTTTTCGGTAACTAATTGCATTAATAACTTCGATACATAAGCTGATATCGGTACCAAACGAGGCTTTCGATTCTTATTCTTCTCGCCAATTAACGTTATAAAGCGAGTCTGAAAGTCGATATCAGAAATACGTAAATTAATAAGCTCTCCTATACGCAATCCGCTATCGAGTAGCAAGTTCATAGCAACGAAGTCACGAAATCCTACAAAATCTTTTTGATTCGGCTGCATTAATATCTTTTTTATCTCTTCTTCCGTAAAGCAATTCGTTAGGTCTAAGTCATGGCGCAGTAGCTTTACTTTATCCATCGGATTGACTTCGATTAGTTCTTCACGCTCTAAGTAGTTAAATAATGCTCGATATACGCGCAACCTAATGTTAATCGTCGTTTCTGCTAATCCTACTCCTTGTTTATCGCAGTCAATATACTTATGGCCATCATATTTTTTAGCTTCGTATTTAAGGTAATTAACGTAGTTGCGAATCATCTCCGCCGTTACTTCTTCCATCAGCGCTACTTCCGGATAATTATCTGCGAGCCAATCGGTAAAGTATCGCCAAGTCTTTATGTAGTCTCTTAGCGTTCTTTCTCTAACGCCTTCTATTTTCTTACCGGCGATAACCATATCGAGTCCTTGCTCTAACGTTAATTGCGGGTACTCTTTCGAACCAATGCGCTCTCTTACTGGACTTCTTCTCTTTCGCTTCTTTAACGCCATAAAAAAACGACCTCCCTAACGATGTGTTTTTCACCGTTAAGAAAGTCGTTATTTTCAATCCTTCGAATAGGAAACTGGGGTTGTTAATACGCTTGTATGCGATTGAGTTCTCGCATATTTCAAACGTAATACACAACCATCGTCCATGCTTCCGATTAGCTTGCCGAAATATTATCTCGGTAGCTTAAAACGTTGATATATCGC
>NZ_BCVD01000112.1 GCF_001591565.1 Priestia flexa NBRC 15715
TGCTTGTTGAGATGAGGTTAATAAGTCAAGCTCAAGATTAATGAGCTGCAGAGATTGTGTTAGCAGTTGTTGATTTAACTCATTTTTCCTCTGAATGCTTTCAATAAGTTCAATGAGCTGGCTTTGAAGTGGTTGAAGGGTAATGGCCTGTTCAATCTGTGCGATATTTTCCATGAGCAACATGCGCTGTTTTTCCAAAGCTTCTATCGCCGCAACGTGCGTCTGCTCATCTTTAAGCACATGGGTTAACTCTTTGATATTTTGGCTGATGATAATTGCCTTTTTCTTGTCTGTTAAAGCTAATAAGCTCTTATGCAATGCGATTTGCTTCGTTAAAATTTCAGTCAGTTTCCCGCTATTCAATTTTTGTCATTCCCTTTATTTTTTATAAAAGTTGATAAGCCCTTTCGCCACTTCTTCTGCGTTAACTTTATATGCCCCATTTTCAATCTGCTGCTTTAACTGTTCAATCTTTGCTGAGCGCTCTGTGGCATTTGTACTCATTTGCTGAAGCTCTTTCGCTTCTTTTGAAATTTGCACATCATCTCGTTTTCCTGTTTGCTGAGCTTTTTCCATTTTTTCAGCTGCCTTTTGATATGGATTTATTCTGCTAGAATGAGTTGAATTTATCTTCATCTTTGGTCACCTCTTTAAAGTTTGTATCCGCTATCTATCTACTCATTATATCGGAGCTTTGAATTAAACATTTAGCAACTCGCTCAAAGTTGAGACTAAATGCACAAACACGCTAAAAAGCTTCAAAATAAGTACGATTTTGTACCCAAACTAAAAAGGTCTTAAGAACCATTACCTTCACCAAAAAAAGATAACCAGTTCTTTATGTCTAGATTATTTATCTTTCAAACGATAAGTTGATAATCGATCCTGTCGTTCATTTTGACATTTTGTTTCTATTTCGTGCTTTGCTAGGTCATTTTTCAACTGCTGAGCGCAATTATGACAAAGCTTTCCCTCTCTAATACTTTGACCACATTCTAGGCAAGGGTAGCCTAGGTTTGGAAATTTAGCTATCAGCAACCTTCCCTGCTGAATGAACTGCTGAATGCGCAGGTCGGGTACGTTCGTTTTTTTAACGACTTCATACATGGTTGCAGTTCGATTTTCTCGCTTTCGTAAAAAGGTAACCACGCGCTCATACTGGCCTTCTTCTTCCTGATAACAACTCGGGCAAATGTTGCGCGCTCCGCTTTGAACAAATAAGCTTCCACAACGTAAACAATTCGTTAACATGCTCCTTTTCCCTTTCTCTTCTCATTTCCTTTTGTATCGGCTGAACCGCTTATTTTTTCAACGGTAAATTGTAAAAGAATAGATTGCTGCCGCCACATCTTTTAGACAAAGCGCTGCTTCGTGTAGCGTAACACCTGTTGTGTACAAATCATCGATTAAAATGACGTTTCTGTTTGTAACCAGCTCTGGATCCACAAGCTCGAACACCCTATGGTTTTGTAGCCTTTCTTCTCTCGTTTTCTTCGCTTGTTTCTCCGTATGCTTACGAGTAAGAGGGTAAGCTACCTCTGCCGGGAGTAAAGATGCCAACGCTTCCGCTTGATTAAACCCACGCTCATACATTCGCTCCTTGCTTAAAGGGATGGGAACCAGTACGGGGTTCTCAGGACTATATACCTTATAAAGCTGAGCGAAATCGTCAGTAAATATTTTATGAAGTTCGTAGTCACCTCGGTATTTAAACAAAGCCATTACCTCTTTTGCAAATTTATTATATTTATATAATGAACAGTTGCGAATTAAAGGTGATTTCTTTTTGTTCCATTGAACGCAGTCGATGCAATATTCACCCTCACAATAAGCTATAGGAAGCTCATTAAGCATTCTTCCACAACGTCTACAAAGTGGCTCTGAAAGCCCTTTAAAAGATGACTGGCACGTTTCACACAGCCACTTTCTTTGCTGTGGAGAAATCAGAGACGAGAAGCTATGAGCGGGTTCGATTGATGCATGGCACAGTAAACACCATATCATATCTGAATTAGACCTTGTTTTTTTGCTATATCGTTCATATCTACCATATGCTTTTTCGCTTTTTTCATTTCAACCGTTTGCCCATAGTGAAAGAAGACCACGTCTCCTTTTGGAAAATTTGCGCTTCTACCAACTCGGCCTGAAATTTGCACAAGTGCGCTTTCAGTGAAAATTTCATTTTCAGCACCTACTACAGCGACATCAATATTAGAGACAGTCACCCCTCGTTCTAAAATGGTTGTTGTAACCAAAATGGTATACTGCTGCTCACGAAATGCTTTTACCTTTTCTTTTCGCTCTTTATCTTCTGCGTGCACCCCAGCCACCCTTGGCGTTAGCTGTTGAATGAGTTCTACAACGGGCTGAACCCATTTGACCTTTGGTACAAACACAAAGCACTGCTTATCATCACACACTCGCTGCTTGATCCAGTTCAATACGGTAAAAGGTAACTTCTTTTTAACAAGCCTCTTCTGCCAGTTGCCACACCATACAAAACGAGGTATCGGAATGGGATAGCGGTGATAGCGAGCCGGTATTTTGACAGCTGCTAGCTTATTTTCTTTAACCTGTTGCTTAAGACTTTCACTGGGAGTTGCTGTTAAGTAAATAAGGGTTGATTCTGCTTTACGAGCTTTGTGGGCAGCATACTGCAACATTGGTTCTGCTGAATAAGGAAATGCATCTACTTCGTCAATGATCATGACGTCAAATGCTTCATAGTAACGCAAAAGCTGATGAGTAGTTGTGAGGATCAGAGAAGAGTGCTTCCCTTTATCAGCACTTCCGCCGTAAAGCGCCACTACTTCCAACTCTTGAAACGCTTGTTGAAGCCTTGGATGAAGCTCCAGGACTACGTCCGTTCTCGGCGTGGCGACGCATACCGATTTACCCAAAGCAAGCGCTTTTGAAATACCTTCAAAGAGAACTTCCGTTTTTCCAGCTCCACAAACGGCCCACACGAGCAGCTCTTGCTTTGAATGTACGGCTTCTACCATTTGGCTAGAAGCCGTTTGCTGAGCAGGAGAGAGCTTTCCTTTCCACGTAAGAGTTGGTGAAGAAACCTCACGTAAAGGAGGCCCTTTCCACGCGATAAGAGGCGTACATTCCGATACCCGCCCCATCCCAATGCAGGCACGGCAATACGTACATGTGCTGTAACAGCGACCACAGTGAAACGAAGCAAATAAGTGCTGCTGCTGATTTCCACAGCGCATGCAGGTCATCACGTCTTTTTTCACAATTGACTTTTGATAGTGGATATAGCCTTGTTCGTAATGTTCATGAAGAGTAGAAAAAGAAAATGAAGCTAGTTCATCAGGGAGTAGTTGCTTGCCAACGAGGAATTGCTGGAGGCTTGCATTAAATGAAAATGTAGGGTTAACAGCGGGTGTATGCCATTCAGGAAGCCGTGAAATGGCCTGCGCTTCCTGTGAACCATTCGGTACTAACTGATTGTCATGTAGGATAAATCGCAAAAACATCGCTCCTTTCATCCTAACTAGTACGAGATGAACTGACTAAATTCCTGCAATAAAAAAACCAAACTAACAAAAAGTTAGTTTGGCTTTATTCTTTATACCAACCAACACCGATGGCACCTTCTCCAAGATGGGTACCAATAACAGGTCCAAAGTATGAAAGACTCCACTCAATGTGAGGGTACTTTTCTTGCAGTTTTGCTTTAAATTCCGCTGCCTCTGAAGGACGATTCGCATGAATCACTACACCTTTCATTGGCGCAAGCTCACGTGCATCCTCATCCAGTAGCTCTACGATACGTTTTAACGCGCGCTTTCTCGTACGAATTTTTTCATAAGGAACAATTTTCTTGTCAACAAAGTGAAGCAGTGGCTTAACTTGCAACAAACTTCCAATAATCGCTTGAGCTGCATTTAAGCGCCCTCCACGCTGCAAATGTGACAAATCGTCTGCCATAAAGTAAGCGCGTATAGACGTTTTCATTTCATCAAAACGATTCACAATCTCTGCTGGCGTACGACCAGCTTCCGCCATTTTAGCTCCTTCAAGAACATAAAAGCCTTGCACCATGCAGCTAATTTCAGAATCATATACTTGTACGTCAAAACCTGAAACCATTTCGCTTGCTGAAAGTGCCCCTTGATAGGTTCCGCTAATCCCACTTGAGAGCGTCACAACGACCGCTGACTCATAACCATCACGCTGTAGCTGCTCATACAGTTCAACAAACTCACCAATTGGAGGCTGAGAGGTTGTTGGCAATGTTTTGGCATCTTTAATTTTCTGAAAATATTCTTCCGCCGTTACGTCTATTTCTTCACGATAAGTTTCATTACCAAAAATAACGCTAAGCGGTACCATATGTATGTCATGTTGAGCGCGCACTTCTTCTGATATATACGCTGTACTATCAGTAATAATTGCCGTTTTCATTTGAAAGGGTCCATCCTTTTTTATTATTTAAAAATAAGTTCACTCTATTTTACAACATTTCAATTTAAAATGCATGTTTACAAAAACAAAGAAAGCCCTTTTAACCTTCCCTCTTTTCACGTATAGATATTGACCAATAAACCTTGGATTTCACCTACTCTTGCTAAGAGCTGAAGCTCATTCGTTGATTTATTTAGCACGTCGTTTGTTAGATCAACAAGCTTACGATCGACTTCTTTTACAAGCTTATATACCTTTGTCGTTCCTCTTCTGTTAAAGCCTCTCTGTTCATGCAGTTCAAAGCCATTTTTAACTGCATCATCCATAAACTCTTTCACCAGGGCTTTGTACTTTCGAAGCACATCAACCGTCTGATTCTTGGCTAGATGACGACCTTGTTCATCGATTTTTGTCACCAGTTGTGATAAACGCTCATGGGTGAGGTCACGCTGCTTTTTAGCCATAACGTCCGTGAACGTAATTGATTCTTGAACCTCTTTCGCTTTAGAAACGTTTGGTTGATTTGTCAGTCCGTTAATTCGCTGAACATCCATTTCTATTCCTCTTTCATTTTTACTTGTATTATACAGGAAAAAGAGAAAAGCATCGTGCTTTTCTCTCGTTTTCATAATCCATTATTTTAACAGCTGTAAAATTCCTTGTGGAAGCTGGTTAGCCTGTGCAAGCATCGCTTGCGCAGCTTGGTTTAAAATGTTGTTTTTCGTAAACTCCGTCATCTCCTGTGCCATATCCACGTCACGAATTCGCGATTCAGAAGCCGTTAAGTTTTCACTCATTGTACTGATATTGCTCATCGCATGCTCAAGGCGGTTTTGTGCAGCACCAAGCGTTGAGCGATCTTTTGACACAGCAGCAATCGCTTTATCAAGCTGAGTAATAGCAGTTGTTGCATTTGTTGCGGTTGTAATAGAAGTTGTCGTAAGACCTAAAGTTGCCGTCGTAACGTCACCAATTTTAGCTAACTTTAACGCTAAGCTCGGAGCCTCTGGTGAAATTTGAAATTGAATATTCGTTGTTTTCCCATCTAATAAATTTGTACCGTTAAATTGTGTTGTTTGTGCGATACGGTCGATTTCCTGCTTTAACTGCTGCACTTCAGCATCTAAATACGCACGGTCTTCCGTGTCTTGGTACGTGCCATTTGAAGACTGGACGGCTAGTTCACGCATACGCTGAAGCATGCTGTGCACTTCCTGCATGCCGCCTTCTGCTGTTTGAATGAGTGAAATTCCGTCTAATGCATTGCGTTCTGCCATATCTAAAGCGCGAATTTGAGAACGCATTTTCTCTGAAATAGCTAATCCTGCTGCATCGTCCGCTGCGCGGTTAATACGAAGTCCAGATGATAGTTTCTCTAAGCTTTTCGACGTATTCATTTGATTCGTAGATAAGTTTTTATAAGCATTTAACGCTTGAATATTGTGATTGATTCTCATTGAATAAGCTCCTTTTTTATAATGTCGTTGTGCTAATTTGTCTCTCATAAGACGATAGTTTTCTATGAACGCTCGGTCGCTTTTGGGCTACTTCTTCACTCATTACCTTATTCCAAGCAGCTGAAATTTCAGTTAGAACGCGATGAGCGTCTTGTAAAATCGTAATATCCTTCTTCATATTCCCTTCTACCACTCGTTCTGCTACATAGTTATAAATCGTATCAAGCTGCTCCGCAATAACACCTGCTTCATATTTCAAGCCGACGCCTAGGCGATGAAGGATATCACTTGTATTTTTTAAATTTTCATTTGCTGTATAGAAATCTTTGTTATGAATATGTTCAATGCTTTCTTCAATATTTAAAATCGCTTTTTCATACAGCATAGCCGTTAGCTGCTGCGATGTTTTTTGATAAAGAAGCTCTTCCGTTAAAAAGTCCAATTCATCTTATCTCCCTTGTGTATTCCTTTTTTTACTTATCGGCACGTCTAGTAGCCATTTTCATTCATATCCTCGACTTTTTTTACAAATAAAAGAATTTCGGCAATAACTCCGTACAGCTGCGGGGGGATTTGATCTCCTAGCTCAATATCCATCAAATTCGTCAGAAGCGTTTCGTCTTCTTGCAGTGGAATATCATGCTGCTTTGCAAGGTTGAGAATTCGATTCGCCGTCGAACCTGACCCTTGCGCAACAACTTTTGGTGCTCCCTCTCCTTGCTCATAGCGAATGACTGTTGCAGAAGGACCTCGCTTTTGCCTCCGATTCGCTGTATTAATATATTGGTAGTTCATATTGAATAATCAAACCCTTTCATTGAAAGCATTGGGATTTGTTTCTTAATTGGTGCTTTCACTTCGTCTTCTCTTCCATTTCGTAGCTCTGCATAGGAGACTCCCGTAATCGCGTAACCAATTGCTTCAATTTTACCCTTTAATTCATCAACAACCGTATCAGCGTTGGATGCAAACGCATCGCTGTTCGTTTCAAATGAAATGGATAGATTGCGATCCGATGCTTTTAACATCACGCCAATCTCACCGAGCTGCTTCGTCTCAAACAGAAAGTATAAGCTTGTATTTTCCCAGTCAATTTTCTCACGCTTTTTATTTGACTGAATAAATACTTTCATCGTTCCTACTTCACCTTTTAGCGTAAAAGGTAGCTGCATATAAAGCTGCTGCGCTGATGAAGAATCATGCTTGTTTAAAAGCTGCTGACCTGTGATATGTTGAAGAGCTGAATCAGCTGTTTGAGCTGCCATGCTCGCATATTCTCCTTTTAACAGGCCACTTTTCACATCAGCTGTGGATGCTTGCTGGTGTCCTTGTAGCACATGTAATGCCTCTTTTTCGCGCTGAAACCCCAATCTCTTTACGGTTTCATAGATATCTCTAGCTCCTATTTCTGGCTCATCAGCAACGCTAACCCCTGGTAAAGCAAGTTTTGAAAACAACTCGTCTTGAACAAAATGCATCATCTTTTGGTGAGAAGGCTTATAATCCATTCCTTTAATCATTTCTTTGATTTGCATAACTAAGCTATGAGCTTGAGAACGATCTCCTTGTGCTAATAGACTTTTCGCTTCTTGAAGAAGCTGACTAGCCTTTAACATTTCTTTTTCAGATTTCATATCTGCATATAGCATGAAATCACTTTGTAAAATGGCTTTATCAAGCTGCTTAACGGTTGCTTCTAATAGCTGTGACGCCTTCATTTTTGCTGAAGGTGCTGATTCTTGAAGCAAATCTGCAACATAGAGAAGCTGACGATTTACCTGCTGCTGTACATTTTGAAATTCTTTTGTGATATACGCCAGTTTTTCTGTCACAACCGTTACAACCACATCTTTTGTAGCAACATGAAGAGGTAGTTCTTTTGCTGATGGTTGTTCAAAACTCTCGCTAATAGCCACTAGCACCTCATTTATTTGCTTTCTAGCAGCCATTTCTTTATGCTGATTTGCCAATTCACTTGCCTTACCAAGAGCTTGGCTTACTTTTTCAGCATGTGCTGGATGAGACTGTAAAGCTGGTAACACCTGATTCGAAAGGTGCTCAAGAGCAACTTTTATATTCGGTTCACGACTAAACGTACGTACAGCCAAATGAAGCGCTTCTTGAACACTTTTTGCATCTGCTTGTTTTGAATGTAGCGCCATTAACAAATCACTGATCCGCTGAAGAACAAGTTCTTGCAGCTTTGAGCCTTCTAGTAGCTTTTGCTGGACCTCTTGCGGTACACCGTTACTCTTTAATTCAAGAAGTAAAGTCTGCACTTCTTGTTTAGTTAGAGGGATATTTTTCAGCAAGTCATCTCGATTCAACTCTTTAAGGCCGCTCGCTGTGACGTCTTGACTCGTTCGAAAAATCCGCTGTAATTGCTCTACAATATTCTTAGGTATTTCTTTAACTTCTTTTAATTGTTGAAGAATATCTCCTACGCTATCACCTGTTTTTAGACGCTGAAGCAGTACGTTGATTTCCTCTTGGCTAAAGGGGGATTTAGTCGATACTTCCACACTTTTTAAGGCTCCCTCAACCTTGATCTGTAGCTCTGATGGCAAAGTCGGTCGATTAGCAACCGCTTCTTTAAAAAGCTCTTTTAATGCATCACCATGAAGAGCTTCATCAATTGCAGTAAGGTGATTTACCGTCACTTCTAGCTTTTTATTCACAAGAGCAGAAATCGTTTCATCTGTTTGTGAAGCTGAGCGATTTGTTATAGTAAAAAAACGTTCTAGCGCCATCATCGAAGATTCTGTTACACGATATCCAGCATTTTTAAGCCTTTGAGCAGCTTGTTGTACTTGCTCTGAAGCAGCTGGCATAGTTGGCCTTTTGACTCGTTCCTCAAAATTTTCTGTTGGTATTTTCGATAAAACTTGTCCTTCTATATAACCTTCTTTTACATGCGTTACTTTTATTTTGATATGATCATTTTCATGCACTGGCTGGTCTAGGCGAACGGGTACTTCACGTCCCTTTACCTGCATAAGCACTTCTTTTTCATTCATTACTTCCTTAACTATTCCTTGCAGCGTATCTTCTGTTGCAATTGTAGTTGCCGAAGGCGCACTCGCGTGATGCAACGAATGGGATGACTGCTGAATTTTCATAGATTCACGCTCCATTAAGTCGCTTTACGACATATCTTTTCTACCGTATGTATCGGCTATTTTTTTGTGCTTTTCATATGTCTTTTCACCTAAAAAAGCTCCGCATACAAATGTATGCGGAGCTTTCTTTGTTATCGTACCTCTACCCAGCCGTTTTTAATTGCTACAACAACTGCTTGCGTACGGTCGTTTACGTTCATCTTTTGTAAAATATTACTTACGTGGTTTTTAACTGTTTTTTCACTAATATATAGAGCTTCACCAATTCCACGGTTACTCTTTCCATCAGCTAAAAGTTGCAATACTTCACACTCACGACGAGTTAGTAAGTGAAGCGGGCGGCGAATCTCAATTGGCTCATGTGGATATGAAGATGATTGACCTTGAGCTGCAAGTCGACGGTATTCTTTTACTAGGCTATGCGTTACCTTCGGATGTAAGTAAGATCCACCCTCTGCTACTACTTTAACAGCTTCAATTAATGCACCTGCATCCATTTCTTTTAACAAGTAGCCTCGTGCTCCTGTTTGAAGTGCATGAGTCACATATGTTTCATCATCATGAATCGATAAGATGATAACTTTCGTATCTGGGTTCATCTCTACTAGCTGCTTTGTTGCTTCGACACCATTTACAGCTGGCATGTTGATATCCATGATTACAACGTCAGGCTGATGTTCTTCAACAAGACCAATCGCTTCGTTACCATCGTCACCTTCTGCTACTACTTCAAAATCTTTTTCAAAATCTAAAATACGTTTTACTCCTTCACGGAATAATTGATGGTCATCAATGATGACAATTCGTGTTTGCATATCTGGTTCCTCCCCAAATCCAACAATGAATAGTTTTTACTATATTAATTCGATGTTATTGTATTCTTATTATTTATTTAGAATCGGTACTTTAATCATAACAAGCGTACCTTGGTTTAATTTTGAATGAACAGAAATGCTTCCACCCAACAAATCTACTCTTTCTCTCATTCCAATTAAACCAAATGAGTTTTCTTTTTTTTGATTTTGATCAAAGCCACAGCCATCATCTTTTACAAGTAAAACTGCTTGTTCATTATTAAACTCAATTTTCACTTGAACTTCCGAGGCATCCGCATGCTTTAAGGCATTCGTAACAGCTTCTTGTACAAGTCGAAATAGCGCTACTTCCAGCTTTGACGCAGTACGTTTTTCTTGTCCAATCGAAATGAAGGTAATGCGTGGTTTACCGTCATTATAGTCTTCAATTGTATCTAAATATTTTCGAAGCGTTGGAATTAATCCTAAATCATCCAATGCCATTGGTCTTAAGTCGTAAATAATTCTTCGCACTTCATAGAGTGCTGAACGCACCATTTTGCGCAAATCTCGAATTTCATCCATCGCTTCCTGAGCACTGCGCTCTCGGTAAATACGTTCAATTAATTCCGACCTCATCATCACGTTAGCTAGCATTTGCGCTGGACCATCATGAATTTCACGGGATAACCTTTTACGCTCTTCCTCTTGCGCTTCAATAATCCGAAAACCAAAATATTCTTTTTGAATAGCATCTTCGACAATTTCTCCAACCTGCTTCAAATCGCTGGTTAAATAGTTTAACACCACTGAAATCTGCCCCACCAGATGATCTGCTCGCTTGATGGTTTCTTCCAACGACATCAATCGACGTTCAAGTTCATCTCGCCTGCTTCTAAGCTGATGTTCTGACTGCTGATTCATTAAAAGTTTTGTCTGTAATTCATGAGCTTTTTCGTAGGCATCTTTTACCTCTGGCTCAGAATAAATTTGAAAATGCTTGCTTACCTCAGCTAAGCGCTTTCGTGCTAAACGCGCCTGAGCCTCTAGGCGATCTCCTTGCTCAATAACCTGCAAAACTTTGGCTTTTAAACCTTCTAATTCTTCTTTTATCTCTTCGTATTCCTGTCGTGCACTTTCAGATAAGCGATATACTTCATCTTTACTATTTCCAACTGTGCCAATGATTTTGTCTAATATTTCATCTAACATTTTACTTGTTAATTTATGTTTTGACATTTATTCACCTCAAGCTTACACTCACATTCGAAGAAATGCCAATACGTTATTACGCTTTCTCGTACGACTTACTTGAATTGCGAGGAAATCTGGATCTGCTCCAGTTTACATGATTAAGACAGCATCTATAGAGACAGCATGGCTATAGAAAAACATATGAGATACCTTCTTGTTTTTCTTATATTAGAATAGGATAAGTTCTTGTGGTGTACATCTTTGCTCACTACTTTTCTCATGCATGATATACACTCTACTCCAAAAGACTACCATTTCTATCTCACCATTAACAGGGACAAACATCCTGTTTCGTTTAACAATTACATGTCATTCGTAACATTTATGTGATTATTTTTTTAAAACTTTTGGTTTAGTTAGCTTGTCCATTATCATTGATAAATACTTTACAACACTGTAACAATTCAAGGCTCCAAATTGATGTATCAGTTTTGAAGCTTTATAATAAGTGAGATAAGAAAAAATTGCTTTTATTCTTAATTTTAATTACCTATTACCCACTTTTTTAAAATAAACACATAAAATCATATAAACAGGAGGCATTTTATTACATTGTTACCTCAATATTATACTGTAAAACAGTCTGGTGCACATGAAATTGTGATTCAAAAATCACGCTTTATCTGTCATGCAAAGCGTGCAACAACAGAAAAAGAAGCACAGGACTTTATTCAAAAGATAAAGAAAGAACATTGGAGCGCAAACCACAACTGTTCTGCTTATTTAATTGGAGAGCGCGATCAGTTTCAAAAAGCCAATGATGATGGTGAACCTAGCGGTACTGCCGGTGTACCAATGCTTGAAGTGCTGAAGCGAAAAGAACTAAAGGATACTGTTGTGGTAGTAACGCGTTATTTCGGCGGTATTAAGCTTGGGGCTGGCGGACTCGTTCGTGCATATAGCAACTCAGTATCTGAAGGGCTCACAAACATTGGTATCGTAAAGCGTACACTTATGCAAATCATGCATACAAAAGTTGATTATACGTGGCTTGGCAAGCTGGAAAATGAATTACGCAATTCACCTTACGTCTTGAAAGAAATTCATTATGCAGATAACGTAATCGTGGATACGTTTGTGGAAGAGAGTCAAAAAGATGCGTTTACAGCTTGGATGACGGAACTTACAAACGGCCAAGCAGACATTTCAGCAGGCGAAGTGACCTATTTAGAAGAAGAGATATAATGAATTATTTACTGTGAATTAAAAACATTGTAAAATAAAAGACAGCGCACTGATGCCACAGTGCGTCGTTCTTTTCCTCACTAAAATATAAGGTAATATTGAACGCATTCCGTTTAATTTGAATTCCAATAACAAACAATAAAAATATGTAAAAACTTACTAAACTAAAGGAGAACGTATATGGCTCAGCATAGGCGTTTTGAAAAACGAGTAAATCGAAAAAAGCGGAAAAGAAGATTGCTTTCTTTTTTTCTTCTGCCAATCTTAATCATTGGATTATCCGCTACGGCGTACGGCTCTTATTTGTTCGCTAAAGCAAAAAGCGTTGCATCTGATTCATTTCAAAGCTTAGGAGATCGTGACTCTTCACCGATGCGCGATCGAAAAATCGATCCTAAGAAAGATAACATCTCCATTTTATTTATGGGTGTTGATGACAGCGAATCGCGAAATTTCGGGAAATCGGCTCGTACAGATGCACTAATTTTAGCGACGCTAAACGAAAAAGAGAAAACGGTGAAGCTTGTGAGTATCCCTCGTGACTCTCGCGTATATATTCCAGAAGTCAGCAAAAAAGATAAAATTACGCATGCTCATGCATACGGTGGACCGAAAGCCACGGTCGAAACGGTTGAAGAGCTATTCGATGTTCCCGTAGACTACTATGTAAAGCTTAATTTCCAAGCTTTCACTGAGATTGTTGACTCTTTAGGAGGCATCGAATTTGATGTACCTTACGACTTAAAAGAAAAAGATTCTAGTGATCATCATGAAGGCATTGTACTAAAGGCTGGTAAACAACACTTAAACGGTGAAGAAGCACTAGCAATTGCACGGACAAGAAAACAAGATAGTGACATTGAACGAGGTAAGCGACAGCAGCAGCTTATGCAAGCCATCGCTAAGGAAGCATCGTCAATTGGCTCTATGACAAAGTATGGTAACTTAATTGAAGCTGTTGGTGACAACATGAAAACAAACTTAATGTTTGGCGAAATGCTTTCGTTCTATGATTACGCTTCGAAGAATATTGATATTGAAACATTAAATCTTGCTGGGACAGATGATACAATTAACGGCGTTTATTATTATGAATTGGATGATATAGCCGTTCAAGAAGTAAGCGATACGCTACACGAACATTTAGGTCTAGACAAAGAAAGCACGGAGTAGAAAAAGCCTGTCGACTCGAGGGACTGACCCC
>NZ_BCVD01000113.1 GCF_001591565.1 Priestia flexa NBRC 15715
TGCGCTACGGCCACTCGCTTTCCAAACGGTTTTTCCCAATCAACAAAAAGCCTGAACGATTAAAAGTTGTGAACTCTCAATCGTTCAGGTATAGTAGGGGCTGAACTACTTATGTCTCAGTCTCTCTTCTTTGTTCATACGACGCAAAAATAAAGCGACCTTGATCATAAAATACGTAACCTCTTCAGGTACGGCTTCTTTAATTGGCTTTAGCTTATCATCTCCGACCAATTCAACCGCTTCGTTGACAAGCTCTTGCTGTTTAGTTGTTAAAATGGTATGCCAATCTATTTCGTAACCTTCTTCGGCACATTTAAATAAATGATTTTCAACTGTTTGCGTACTTAATTCTCGCTTTGCTGCAATCTCTTGAATGGAGGAACCCTCTCTCCACATTTGATAAGACTCTAGATGAGACCCTTGCTTAGATGCACTTTTTGCTTTTTTTTCCCTCTGTACTTCAATGATCTGCCTCTCCCGGTCAGGGTGTTCAGCGCAAAAGCTCACAATCGCTTTAATAAAGCGATCTCCATACTTATCGAGCTTTTGGGAACCTACTCCTTTTACATTCTCAAACTCAGATACCGTCTCAGGAAGCTTTGCACACATATCCCGAAGCGTATCGTCTGAAAAAATAACAAAAGGAGGAACGTTTTCAAGCTCGGCTATTTCTTTTCGTAAAGCGCGCAGGTGCATAAACAGCTCATCATCCTGCACAAGCTGATTCACTTGAATTTGTTCTTTTCTCATTACTTTTTCTTCACCAAGAAGTACCCCTTTCCCCTTAGCTGCGACAGAAAGAGTTGGAAAAGACCCTTGTCCAACCAAAATATACTGCTCTGAAATAAGAAATTCGATAAACTCACTTACTTCTTTTAACGACTGCTTGCTCATTACTCCATAGGTAGAGAGTTGGTCAAAGCGAAAGTCTAGAATCTTTTTGTTTTTAGAACCCGTTAATACTTGAGCAATCATTGTCTTACCAAAACGCTCTCCCATTCGAATCATACAAGATAAAACCTTTTGTGTATCAACCGTTACATCAACAGCTGTACGAGTATCTGTACAGTTGCTACAGCGACCGCAAGCATGAGCTTCCTCTTCACCAAAGTAGTGTAAAATGTATGCCTGCAAACATTCTTCTGTGTGACAATAATTTACCATTTGCTGTAGCTTCTCCAGATCTTGAACAAGCTTTCCTGAATGGTTAGTTGACTGCTCAATTAAAAAGCGCTGAATGCGAATATCCTGAGCCGAATATAAAACTATACACTCACTCGGCAAACCATCTCGCCCTGCGCGACCCGCTTCTTGATAATAGCTTTCCATGTTTTTTGGAAGCTGATAGTGAATGACGAAACGAATATTGGACTTGTCAATTCCCATTCCGAAAGCAGAGGTAGCAACCATAAGGGTTACGTCATCCTGTAAAAAGCGGTTTTGCTCATGATCTCGACTTGATGCACTCATTCCAGCGTGATATTTCCCCACTTGTATACCTAAGCTTTGCAAATGTTCATGTAAACTGTCCACTTCTTGGCGCGTTGCGGCATAGATAATACCAGCTTCTTGCTCATTTTTCTTTACATACTCATCGATATAAGATAGACGGTCTTGCCCTTTAACAACGGTAAACGACAGATTAGAACGCTCAAACCCTGTCATGACCGTATTTTGTTCCTGAATTTGTAAAGCTGTACAAATATCTTCTCGAACCTGAGGCGTAGCAGTAGCCGTCAGCCCAACCACTATTGGCTTGCTCGGTAGCTCGGAAATTAAGCTGCTGATGCGTAGATAGCTAGGCCTAAAATCATGGCCCCACTGTGAAATACAGTGTGCTTCATCAACCGCGATTAAAGGGATAGGTAACGATTTAAGTTGCTCAAAGAAAAACGGTGACTCTAGGCGTTCCGGTGCTATGTATAAAAGTTTATACACACCAAGAGAAACTTCTTCTACTCTCTCTTCCACTTCTGACGATGTGAGTGAGCTGTTAATATACGTTGCTGATATTCCAGCTTCATTCAGCGCGTCCACCTGATCCTTCATTAGGGAAATCAGTGGCGAAATAACGATTGTTGTTCCTTCTAATAAAAGTGATGGGATTTGATAACAAATGGACTTCCCTCCACCTGTAGGCATGATACAAGCGGTATTATGACCTTCTAAAATATGACGTATCGTCTGCTCTTGCCCTTGGCGGAAGCTGTCGTAGCCAAAATAAGTTTTCAACTGTGATAACGCTTTTTCAAATAACAAAGAAATTCCTCCTTACAAAATACATATCGGGGAATAAGCGAAGAAATTATCTTGTGGGTAATGGATTCATTTTATCAAAAAGTACTAGGAGTTCCTAGAAAATCTTTTGTTTCTTTAGACAAAGTGAGTATTATTTCTTAAAAAGGAAATAATTTAAATATACAAAAAATGTAAAATAATTGATTGCATTGATTCACACTATTGAAGCATTAACAACGTATTTAAAAACAATTAACACCAACAAGCACGAACCATTACATATAGGAGAAGCTATGGGATGCTGGCTTTATTTTACTACGCTTACCGAAGAAATACCGGCCGTTGAAACGTCTTTACATACAACAACAGATAAAACGCTATTAGAACTTGCTCATGAATCAAAACTGTTAGCTTTGACTCAGCGAGATAAGCTCAAGGAATTCATGCTACAAGAAGGGATACCACTTTCTGATATTCCAGCTCCAAAACCAAAATCTGATCCTCACCAAATACCTCTGGTTGTACGCGCAACAGATTCTGAAATTGCTAATTTAATGTCAGAATCTGTTGCTTCGAACATCATTATGTGCAGTACAAACATTAGTCAATCCATCCGTAATGATGTTGGTATGCTCTGGCTAAAGTTTCATAGTGAAAAGGTTGCCTTTGGCTTTAAGGTAAAAGAAACACAGCGGGAAAAAGACTGGTTAAAAAACCGCCAAGCTACACTCCTCCGGGTTCTTAAATTCACATGTGTAAATTTTTTCGACATTTTTGGTTTAACTTTCTCCAAAACGTCTATATACATAGCAAGGAGATTGATATTCTCCTTAAAGAACGAATGAACTTAACCATTAGCACGTTGCACGTACTAAAACTAGGAGGTTTTACAAATGACAAACGTAAAAGTAGTCGAAAATGGTGTTCAGGCAAAAGAAACGATTGATCAATTCTTACGAAGTGGATATACGAAAGATGAAGTTTATTTGCTCGCACATCACAAAGAACGCTCCAAGCATTTAACAGACGCAACGGATGTAAACAACATTGGATTATCAGAACAAGGACTAACTGATTCAGTCGCAAACATTTTCCGTTCACGAGGAGATGAGCTTCGTTCAAAAATGGAATCGCTTGGGTTATCTCAAGTAGAGGCTGAAAAGTATGAAGAAGAATTGGACAAGGGTCGCGTTTTAGTCGTGGCCAGTAAAAGTGCATAATTAAAAAGACGCGACTAGTAGTCGCGTCTTTTTACCTGTTTTTCCTTAATCGTTTTCAATGTGAAATCATATTCCCAAACGCTTGAAGTTGTTAATTCTACACATGCTAATCTCCCTTTGCTCACAACCTGAGCTCCGAGGTCGATTCCAATTCTCGCCCCGTCAAACGCTACGTTCGGTGCCGGCGTATGTCCGTGGACAACAGGTTTACCGTTTGTTTCTTGCAGGAGGCGATTAATTGGCGTTTGATAAAACTCTTTGCGGGGTAGCCACAAGTTGCTTCTATTAATAAAAGCAGTTTTATAAGGTAGTTGAAAGCCAGCATGCGCATAAACGTATTCATTATCTTCAAAAATAAGAGGTAGGTCTTTTACCCACTGAATGGCTTCATCAATACCCTGTTTCCCAAATGCTTCAATAATGGTGCTCGAAGAACGTTGCCCACCAAACTGCGACCACATCGGATTTTTACCTTCAATATACCAAAGCATCATTTCTTCATGATTTCCGATTGTGACGTGAACGTGTTCATACGCTTCATTTAATCTTTTTATTTCTTTTAAAACTTCACCGCTATAGGGACCACGATTAATCATATCTCCTACGATTACGAGCTGATCTATGTTTGGGTTAAATTTCACCGCCTCTAATAAACGCATCATTTCATAATAACTGCCGTGAATATCACTTATTGCAAATTTTCTCACGCTGCCCTCTCCTTTTTACTTCATGAATCTATTATACGCATAGGCCAGTTGGTTTTGAACTCGCTAAAAAAGCCGCTAATGCTAGCGACTTTTTTAATCACAAGATTTTATGTATTGTTTTCAATCTTTACTTTTACGCTCCCAACCTTGAGGTCGAGCCCATAATCAATGATAAACAAAATGGAAGCTAAGATAAATTCAGCACCAAAGGATAGCGTAATTCCTTTAACGAATGTATCCGCTGTGTAAACAGCAAACCAAGAGAACCAAATGTCGATAGTGGCAATTAAAATGAAGCGGCTTAAAGCTGATGTAGCGAAGGGTTTAAATAGTGAAATCAGCGCTCTAGAAAGTAAATCTACTATGCTTCCAACAATCAGTACAAGCAAAACAAACCATAAAAAAGCACCTGTTGTTGTATACGTAACTCCCACAAATTTAAATATGCCTAAGAGACCAAAAAAGTATACTCCTGCGATAACAACAAGCGCTACGATGATAATTAGCGTAACGAATGAAATCGCAATTACCTTGGACATCATATCTTCTTTTTTCTTTTGTTTTCTCATTCTATCTCCTTTACTGTTAGGGTTAAGTTAAATTATACCAAAAACCAACAAAAAAAGGGCTAGAAAAATCTAGCTCCTTCTTTCTTGTCACTCTTTTTTCTTCAGCGCTTGCTTTAATGCATCCCCTAAGCTTGAGCCAAAGTCACTGTCGTCACTGTATTTATTAAGCAGTTTTCTTTCTTCTCGCTTCGTCATTTTTTTCTTTTTGTCTTCTGCTTTTTCAACAACTTGACACTGACGACATTGGAAATACTTACCTGCTTTTCCGTCGTGAATTTCCATCTTTTTATGGCACTGTGGACAGCGACGATTGGATAACTTTGGATCTTTAGAACGTCGGTAGCTACATTCAAGGCTAGAGCAAACAAGTACTCTCCCTTGCTTTGTCTTTTTCTCTTTTAAGAATGAGCCACATTCTGGACATTTTGATCCTGTTAAGTTATGAGGCTTATACGTTTCTTCACTCGTTTTTACCTGCTGCACAAGCTTTGCTGTTTGCTTACGAATGTTAGCTAAAAATTCTTTTGCGTTTCCTTTTCCTTTTGCAATTGCTTCTAGCTCTCGTTCCCATTTGGCTGTTAAATCAGGTGATTTTAGTTCATCTGCTACAAGCGAAATAAGCTGCTTTCCTTTTGGCGTCGGATGCAGACGGTTATTTTGTCGATCAATGGACTCATTTTGTAATAGCTTCTCAATAATATCAGCACGAGTTGCTGGCGTTCCAAGATTATGCTTTTCCATTTGAGCAAGTAAATCTGCTTCTGAATGACGAAGAGGTGGTTCTGTTAAAGCATGCTTCATTTCAACCGATTTAATGGATAAAGCAGCGCCTTCTTGTAAATGAGGTAACGATGCCTCTTCTAAATCACTATTAGTTACTTGTTTAAATCCAAGGTTTATCATTCGTTTTCCTTGTGCTACAAGCTGCTCTCCGTTCGCTTCAAGCTCTACTTTTACCGTTTCAAATTCGTACGCAGGGTAAAATAGTGCCATGAAGCGCTTAGCAATTAAATCATACAGTTTGCGCTCATCCGAAGATAAATCCTGCAAGAAGACAGGCTGGTCGGTTACGATAATCGCATGGTGATCGCTGACTTTTTCATTGTTCACTACGCGTTTTGGCAGCTGTGCATTTTTAGCAATCAGCGGCCTCACTTCTTCTTTATAGGCACCTGATACGGCTTCTAATCGCTCTTTCATCGTTCCAACCATATCCGTTGTGAGGTAGCGAGAATCTGTTCGTGGGTAGGTTACGAGCTTGTGTTGCTCATATAATTTTTGTAACACGTTTAACGTCTTTTTAGCTGAAAATCCGAAGCGCTTGTTAGCATCTCGCTGCAGTTCATTTAAATCGTATGGAAGAGGCTGTGCTTCTTTCATTACTTTCTTTTTGACATGCTTAATTATGGCTTCACCCGCAAGTTTATCACGAAGTTCTTTTGCTTTTTCTTCATTAAAAATGCGCTTTTCTTGGCCGCCTTGCCACTTTGCTTCAAACCCAGGTAAAACTGCGGTTAACGTCCAGTACGGCTGCGGCTTGAATGCTTGAATTTGCTGTTCCTTTTCGATAATCATGGCTAGAGTTGGAGTTTGTACCCTTCCTGCTGATAAAGGCTCTTCATACTTTGTTGTTAGCGCACGGGTAACGTTGAGGCCAATTAGCCAATCTGCTTCTGAGCGACAAACAGCTGAATCATACAGGCGATTAAACTCTTTTCCAGGCTTTAGTTCTCGAAACCCTTGCTTAATCGCTTTATCTGTTTGAGATGAAATCCACAAGCGTCTAAATGGCTTGTTCCATCTTACTTTTTCCATGATCCATCTCGCAACAAGCTCTCCTTCGCGCCCTGCATCTGTTGCAATAATTAACTCTTTGATGTCGCTACGTTTAGCCAGTTGAGAAACTGTTCGAAACTGTGGGCTTGTTTTTTTAATCACCTTCAGTTTCATTTTCTCTGGCATAATCGGTAAATCTTCCATTCGCCACGTTTTATATTGATTATCATAATCTTCTGGTGTTTGCAATTCAACCAAATGACCTAATGCCCATGTTACGACATATTCAGGTCCTTCAATATAGCCTTTTTTCGTTTGAGTGCAGCCAAGTACACGTGCTAAATCTCGCGCAACGCTTGGCTTTTCTGCTAATACAAGTGATTTCATTTTATGTATACCTCCAATTCACTTGTTCCATTATACATGTATTATGATTGTTTGTGTATGATTAGATAAGTTTACATAATAATTTTATAGTCTATTATAAATAAAAAAACCATAGTAAAAGCCATCCGTCAAAAGACGAATGGCTAACTGTATATAAAATCTCATTCTATCTCTTTTTTTATTTATAGTGTCCATACTATTTCTTCTCTTTACTTCCTACAATCACCTTCTTAACTTGCCTCAAGACTGATCTATGATTTTATGTCGGGTTTAACATTATTTACTGTAAGCAGTGTTTACTTATCGCTCATATATTATAGTAACAGTAAATTCTTTATTGTAGACAAAAAGGAGATGCTCAATCGGTGACATTTAAGGAGACTTTCACTTATCACGCTAATTCCTTATTCTCTAATAGCAGTACCACTACAAGTATTGTTAAATAAATGGCCTAAGAAATTTAATATCCTCTACTTGTTAATTTACTGTTTGATAGCTACTCTATTTCTTTATGTTTCCTATAAGCTTAAAGGAAATTGGTCTACTCCAATTAACAATCATGGTGTCATCTTGGCATTTGCAGTAAGCGCAGCAGTTATATACTGGTTTTGGGATTCTATTATTATGAACAGGGATGAGTATCCTTATTATTAAAATTAAGACTAATTCCTTAACTAATTTATATAGAACTGATTATTGATGGATTTTCATTAAATTCAAGTCACCATAATTCATGTTATCGAAAGTAAAGAAGCTCACTTATAAAAAGTGAGCTCTAAAATGAATACTAAGCCTATTCAATCAATAGCGCAATATTCCTCCCGAATGGTTCTTCTCTTTTTCCTCATAAAAATCCCCTCGGTAGTATACAGAATAGATTGCTTTCTTTTACTTGTCTACCATAAGAGAAACATACCATATTTCGCAAAGTTTTTTATATAAAAACTCTTTTTAAATCCGGTTCAAGAAAGCTATTAAATAATTTTTAAAACGCTTTCAATTATTTGTTTATATTTCGGAAAATAAGAGACCCTGATTAAGTTCTATATAGCTCTCTATTGAATTAAATCTTATTTTGTTAAATTAATCCCAATTAACGTAGGTTGATCGCTACTTCTATAAAATTTTTTCAGCCCTGTTTATCCTGATTTCAATGAATGTGTTCTATTAAAGATTTATAACTTTTTCGTTAGTTAATGAGCGTCGACGCTCAAGTTCAACATCCATTGCTGCACGCTTAGCATCGAGGTTATAAAACCACATTGTTATTCCGATAAGTAAACAAATAGCCAAGGGTACCCATATAAAAACAAGTTCAATATAGGTTAAAGTGGTTGAACTTTGTATAGCATTTGGCACATAACCACCCATTTTTAGAATAACTCCTACGAACGCACTTCCCAGTCCGAGACTTACTTTTACAAAAAAACCTTGAAAAGCAGCAATCATACCCGCAATACTTCTATGATTTTTGTACTCTGAATAATCGATAATGTCTGGTTGAATCGCAAATGTGATGCCAAAGATACCATAAATTCCGAGTCCGGTTATCGCTAGTCCTGCTATGAGTAAAAGAGGGGAAGTTTTTCCGAGATATATTACTAAATCTCCGATAATATAAATGGCAGTACTCATAAGCAATACATTCTTCTTTGTCATCTTTTTTTGAAGCCAAGGTAAAATAATTAACATGGGTAGCCCTGATAGAATTCCGAATAGACCAACGAAAGTTAACCAGCCTTCATGTCCAAGATTATACGTAAAGTAATAGATTACAGTCGTATTTCTTATGACAAAAAGGGCGAAATAGAGAAAATTCACAATAAAAAAAATAAATGCTTGGTCCGTTAACCCTTTAAAATCTTGTTTAAAAGAGGATTTCCCTGGTTGAGTCGACGGTGGAACAACCTCTTTCGTATTCATAAAAGTGAACACAAATATTAACATTGCTGCAATGGCATAAATGCTCATCGTAATTAAAAATCCTTTTTGTGGATCTCCATGTCCGAAAAATTTTACTAGTGGCGTTGTAATGGACATTACTAAAGCAGTTCCAATCAATGCACAAATCATTCTTGTCGACACTAACCAATTTCGTTCATGGTTATCTGAAGTTAACCTTGGTACAATTGTATTCAGTGGTATATTTACCACTGTATAAGCAATGTTCAACAAACAATAAGTGGCATAGGCCCAAATAATTTTCCCCATCATATTGAAATCAGGAACAATAAAAGTCACTATAGTAAATAGAGCAAAAGGAATAGCTCCTATCAGGAAATAGGGTCTTCCTTGACCCCATTTCGTATGCGTTCTATCAACCAACACCCCCATCCCAATATCTGCAAAAGCATCAATTATTTTTGTTACTAACATTAAAGTACCGGCCACTGCGGCTGTTATTCCAAAAACATCGGTATAAAAAAACAAAAGGTAAGATGCCATTGTGCTAAATACCAAATTGCATCCTAAATCGCCAACACCATATCCAATTCTCTTTTTCCATTTATCCATGTGTATTACCCCACAATTTTAAATTGTTTTTTGTAGTATAGGATCTTCATAGTTTTCGAATGAAAGCCTTGTTAGCGTTCTCATATCATTTTTTAAATTATTGTATATAGATTTGTAAACCTTGTAATAGTCATTATACTTCTCATGACTCTTCTTATTTGGCATGATTTTTTCATCTAACACTTGCCATTGTTTCACATCTTCATAAGATAACAGCCCTGTTCCAATTCCAGCTAGCATGACATCTCCCATATTTGCCTCTACATCATGTATTGGACAAACAATCGGATAGCCAGTTACATCAGCAAAGATTTGTCTCCACAATTTTGATTTTGTTACTCCCCCAGCAAGCAGGATAGATTTACCCAAATTTTCTCCAGTCGCTTCCATTGCATCTCGCAAAGAAAATGCGACCGCTTCCAAAAATGCACGGTAAATATGAGCTTTTGTATGGGCTAATGAAAGTCCCACAATCGTCCCCTTTGCATCTGAATCCCAAACAGGACTTCTTTCTCCCATAAAGTAAGGAAGTACAATTAGGCCTTCACTACCAACAGGAATGGTTCCTGCTTGTTCATTTAACGCATCATAGGCATTCTTCCCCCCGGATTTTTCCACTTCAACTTCAAATTGACACATTGTTTGACGAAACCATTTTACAATCGCTCCTGCGGTAGCACCACCAGCAAAATAATAAGAAAGCCTTTTTGCGTCGTATAGATATGGCCAAACAATCAGATCTTTTCCTTTCACTGGTTTGTCTGAAACCAATGCTGCACACATTGAAGTTCCAATTGCTGCTGCATAAACACCTGGTTCAAATACACCAAGCCCAATATTTGCTGCACCACAATCAATACCACTTGCTATCACAGGCATTCCTTTGGAAAGCCCCAATTCAACTGCAGATTCTTTCGTTAATCTACCGACAATGTCTGTTGATTCTACAATTTTCTTTGGCATCATTGACAGAGGAATACCCATCTCTTCCATCAGTTCTTTAGACCAGCTTCTATTGTTCATATCAAAAATACCGCCGATATTCCCTGCAGAAGAATAATCAATCGCAATTTTCCCTGTTAGTTTATAAATAACGTAATCATTTGGGGGCAAAAACAGCTTTGTCTTTTTCCAGTTTTCTGGTTCATGCTTTTTCATCCATAAGATTTTGGTATAACCATAATAGGGATCAGCTCCATTGTGAGTAATTTCTAAAAGTCTTTTTTCTCCAATATTATCTAAAACCCATTTTGTTTCTTCTTCTGCTCTACGATCCATCCAAATCATACAAGGTCTCACCGGTTCCATATTTTCATCCAAAGGAATACCAGAACCACCATACAAACCACTGATAGCAATTCCTTGTATTTTTTCCGCAGCAATCCCTGATTTCTGCACTGTATTTCTAATAGAAGTTTTGGTAGCCTGAAGCCATACTTCAGGCCATTGTTCAGCCCATAATGGCTTTGGGGTTAATACATCATATTCCTGTAAGTCTTGGGCAATTAGATTACCTTCTGTATCCATTAAAATTGTCTTGGTACCGGATGTTCCAATATCTGTACCGAGTAAATAATGCATATATAGCCCTCCAATCTTGAAAATTAGAATCTGTTAGTCTATTAAATACAAGTAAAAGCACCATCTACTACAAAGTCTGCTCCTGTGGTGAAGCTGCTAGTATCTCCAGCAAGATAGACACATATAGATTGAAGTTCTTCTGGTCTTCCCATTCTCTTAAGGGGAGCCATTTGATTCCATTGCTCGATTAATGGCAGCAAACTTGGAGAATTTAATGTAAGTTCTGTACCCATATAGCCTGGGCTAATACAATTTACACGTACATTTCTTGTAGCCCATTCTACTGCCAGAGATTTTGTCAACTGAATTACTCCTGCTTTAGAAGCATTATAAGAACACTGGGGCTGAGGTACGTTCACAATGTGGCCTGACATAGAAGCCGTATTAATAATAGAACCGCCACCTTGCTTTAACATTATTTTTCCAGCTGCTTGAGCTGTTAAAAACACACCAGTTAGATTAATATCAATGACCTTTTTCCACTGATTAAAAGTCATTTCTTCTGCAGGTACATTCATACAGATTCCAGCATTACAGAAGGCAACATCTATACGACCAAAAACGTTAAGTATTTTTTCAATCATGTTATCTACATCTTCTGGTTTTGTGACATCGGCTTCAATTGCAATCGTTTCAACCTCATGATGTTCTTTTAACTCAGCTGCGGTTTTTTGAGCTGCTTCAAAATCCAGATCCACAATTGCTACATCGGCTCCTGCTTCAGCAAAAGCGATTGCAACACTCTTTCCAATACCTCTTGCTCCACCTGTGACAAAAATTTTCTTTTCATCTAATCTCATTTTTTCAATGATCCCCATATTTAATTCCCCCACTTTAAATAAAGTAGTTTTATAAAATAAATTTATAAAACTACTTTATATAATATATCCTTTTTATGTATGAGTCAATATAAAGAAATAGAAAAAGGTAAATATACCCTTCACTTACTTTGCGAAAGTTGTTATTGCATCAGCTTCTGTGATATATTTTAATTGAAGTTAAAAGAAGAAATTTTATAAAATTTTTTTATATAATGAGGTTCTTTCATGGATAATAACATTACATTTAAAGATATAAAGAAAAGTAATTACTCGGCGATCTACCACCTTATTTATCAAAACGAGAGACTCTCCAAACAAGAAATTGCGAACCAACTTCATCTGAGTTTACCAACTGTAACCCAGAATTTAGTTCGTTTGGAAAAGGAAAAATTAATTGAAAAGAGTGGACAGTTTGAATCCTCTGTTGGTAGACGTGCAGTTGCTTATGCAATATGCCCACAGGCTCGTATTAGTATTGGTGTTGAAATTCTCAAAAAGACAGTTTGCATTTTAGCAATTGATTTGCTTGGTATTACATTTAAAAAAACGAAACTATCAATCAAATATTCAAATACAGACCGTTATTTCAAAGAAGTTAGCGATGCTGTAGATGATTTTATCTCGTCTCTTAATGTGGAAAAAGAGCAAGTTCTTGGTATTGGTTTTGCAGTACAAGCTTTAACATCAACTGATGGTAAGAGTATTACATATGGAAAAATATTAAACTGTACAGGTTTAGATATTCAGGTATTTTCACAGCATCTAGATTATCCTTGTGTGTTTTTCCATGATGCAAAGTGTGCAGCTACTACAGAACTGTGGATTAGAAATGATATTGGAGACATTATCTATTTGTCAATAGGTACCCATCTTGGGGGGGCTCTTATTATAAATAATCAAATTTATATGGGAAGAGAAGGGCATAGCGGTACGGTAGAACATATGACGATCGACCCTCATGGAGACCCATGTTACTGTGGAAAAAAAGGGTGTATGGAAACATTTTGTTCTGTTAGTGCCCTGTTAGAAGAAGATGAATCACTAGAATTCTTCTTTAAAGAATTACGATCTGGGAACACTTCCTATCAAGAGAGGTGGACTTCATTTTTAGATGTTTTAGCATTTTCAATCAATAATATTCATCTTGTTATTAACAGAGAGTTTATTCTAGGTGGACATATATCTCCTTACTTAAAAGAAAAAGACATTGAATTTCTTCACAAAAAAATTTATGATAAAACCCCATTTCCAAGTAATGAGGCCTTTATTCATATTAGCCGTTCGCCTGAAAATGGAGTTCCTATAGGTGCTGCTATACCATTCGTTCAATCTTTTTTAAATACAATTTAATT
>NZ_BCVD01000114.1 GCF_001591565.1 Priestia flexa NBRC 15715
TTTTGTGTACTTATCTTATTTACATTCAAATATTTGTTTGAACGTTTTATTATCTTTGTAATATACTATATTCAAACGATTATTTGAATGAAGGGAGATTTCTATGGCAAAGGATCGCTGTGATATTTATTGTTTTAACGAAGAAAAAGTCAATCGAATTAAGCCATCGATTCATACTGAAAGCATTCAAGCAGTCACAAAAACACTCAAGGCATTAGCTGATGAAACACGATTAAAAATTGTACTTGCTCTTTGTCAAAGTGATGAACTATGCGTATGTGACGTGGCAAATATTGTGGAATGTACGGTTGCTACTGCTTCTCATCACCTAAGACTATTACGCAATTTAGATATTGCGAGCTATCGAAAAGATGGCAAGCTTGCTTTTTATTCGTTAACTGATGAGCACATTAAGCAATTGGTTGTAACGATGTTTAAGAACGATTCATCCGTAACGAGCTAAGCTTTTTGTATACTATGAGGAGTTGAAAGAAATGGCACATTCCGATCGAGAAAGTTATAAAGGAGAAAAAAGCTGTTGCCAAGAACAGCATGAAACACAAACAGCATCCTGCTGCGGTTCAAGCAGCGCCAGTTTACAAAAGCATCATACGCATTCATCTTGTTGTACTAGTGAGCCCTCTGAGTCTATTAATCTAGAAAACCCTGGACAAATTGAAACGTATCGCGTCTATGGAATGGACTGTCCATCGTGTGCTGCTACCATTGAAAAGAGCTTGCGAAATCTACATGACATTCATGAAATAAACCTAAATTACAGCACGGGAAAATTACAGGTTTCCGCTGCTCATTCATCTGCATTCTCTCCAATTATACGTCAGGTAGAAAAGCTTGGTTTTGACATTGAACCTCTTCATCACCAAAACTCAAAGACATACCTAATTGAAGGAATGGACTGTGCAGCATGCGCAAATACCATTGTGAATCACTTAAAAAATATATCTGGCGTTCAAGATGTTCGCGTCAACTTTTCAACTGGAAAAGCGCAGGTAGAGCACGACACCCCTACAGAAGAGATTATTCGTGAAATATCAAAAGCCGGCTATACGGCTACCTTGATTACGAGTAGCAGAACAGTTTCTTCTTCTCAAAAAACAAATACGCTTCCGGTAATTACTTCTGGTGTACTTATTGCATTGGGATTCACCGGCTCTTTCTTTGGAATTCCATTATTAATAAGTAACGTTTTATATGCCATCGCGATGATTATTAGCGGCTACAAGCCCGCAAAAAGTGCATACTACGGGATTAAAAGCCGTTCACTCGATATGAATGTCTTAATGACCGTTGCTGCACTCGGAGCAGCAATTATTGGAGAATGGCTAGAAGGTGCTACTGTTGTTTGGCTCTTTGCTTTAGGCGTCATGCTTCAAACAAGATCAATTGAACAAACAAGAAACTCCATTCGTAACTTGATGAATTTAGCCCCTCCTGATGCTTGGGTAAAAACCGGCAATACCTTAATCAAAAAAGCGGTTGAAGACGTCGCCCTTGGTGATGTTCTAGTCGTAAAACCAGGAGACCGTATTCCTTTAGATGGAGAGATTATCCAAGGTGATTCTAGCATTAATCAAGCTCCTATTACAGGAGAGTCTATTCCCGTTGATAAAACGGTTGGTGATACCGTATATGCTGGCACAATTAATGAAAACGGCTCTCTTGAAATTAAAGTAACAAAGCTAGTGAAAGATACAACGATTTCAAAAATCATTCATCTAGTTGAGGAAGCTCAGGAGAAAAAAGCCCCTACTCAGGCGTTTATTGATAAGTTTGCCGCTATTTATACACCTATTGTCTTTATTTTAGCGCTATTCGTTATGGTTCTCCCTCCCGTTTTTGACGGACTATGGAGTGAGTGGTTTTATAAAGGACTTGAGCTTTTAGTCGTAGCGTGCCCTTGTGCTTTAGTTATTTCCACACCAGTCGCGATTGTATCAGCTATTGGCAACGCCGCAAAAAATGGTGTGTTAATTAAAGGCGGAACCTTTCTAGAAAAAGCTGGCGCTATAAACGCTATTGCGTTTGATAAAACCGGCACACTAACAGAAGGAAAACCAGCTGTTTCAGATGTAATTGCATTGAAATCTGAACAAGACTTACTTGCTGTTATAAAAACCCTTGAAGCTTATTCTAATCACCCCATTGCAAAAGCGATTGTGGCATACGCGGATGAAAGAAACGTTGATACGTTAGACGGAGCTAACTTTAGAAGCATTACCGGAAAAGGTGTTCAGGCAACCATCAACGGAACTAATTATTACGCTGGAAATAAAAAGCTGTTCATTGAACTAGGAACTACTTTTGAGAATTTGCAGACTCACGTTGAGCGTTTTGAAGAAAGCGGGAAAACGATTATTATTGTAGGAACAGAAAAAGAGCTTTTAGGTGTGATTAGCGTAGCAGATACCATTCGTAGCACAACTGTATCCGCTTTACAAAACTTAAAAAACACAAGTATTAAACAAACTGTCATGCTAACAGGTGATCATGAAGGAACTGCTAAAACTATTGCTAAAGAAGCTGGCGTAGAGAGATATTTTGCTAACCTCTTGCCAGAAGACAAAGTCAAAGCAATTCAAAAGCTGCAGGCTGAAGGTTATAAAACCGCAATGGTGGGTGATGGAATTAATGATGCTCCTGCTCTTGCTACCGCTGACCTCGGCATCGCAATGGGTGGAGCTGGCACCGATACAGCAATGGAAACAGCAGATATCGTTCTCATGGCTGATAATCTAGAGAAGCTTCCGCACACCATAAAACTTAGCCGCAAAGCTTTAAAGATTATCAAGCAAAACATTTGGTTTTCTATTATCATTAAAGCTATTGCGTTAATCTTTATCTTCCCTGGTTGGCTGACGCTTTGGATTGCCGTATTAAGTGATACAGGCGCAGCTTTACTCGTTATTTTAAATAGTTTACGGTTATTAAAAATGAAAGAATAACTTTATCACGTAGGAACATAACACGCGTTATGTTCCTACTTTTTTTATGAATACTCCCCTTTTACAAAATATTCTCTTCATTTGTTTATCAAAGTGAACATAGAGATACTATAGAAGTAAATTTGTTCTATAGGAGGTTTATATGAACGAGAGAGATCAAGAACAGCTGCGTCAAATTAAAGAATTGCAAGAAAAATTCAAGAGCGAAATGCAAAATGATCCTTATCCCCTTTACCCAAACTATGGGAACATTACCCAGTTTAAAGAAATTCCCATCAATGTTCCCGAACAGCGTCAGCTTAGTCAACCAGGTGTAGAAAAATTAATGGTTCCCCTTCCTATTATTGAAAACCCAAACTATCAAGGAAGCGGGAAACTTAAAGGAAAAGTTGCGCTAATTACGGGAGGCGATAGCGGAATTGGTGCAGCCGCTGCCATTGCATTTGCAAAGGAAGGCGCTGATGTCGCCATTGCCTATCTAAACGAACACGAAGATGCAAATCGAACGAAATCTCGAGTTGAAGAACTCGGTCAGCGCTGTTTGTTGTTGCCTGGTGATTTGAGAGAAAAAAAGCAGTGCGTTGCCATTGTTGACCAAACAATTGAAACGTTTGGTGAGCTTGATATCCTTTGCAATCATGTGGGCATTCAATTTCAGCAGCTAGACCTTGTAGATATTACGGATGAACAGTTTGATGAAACGTTTAAAGTCAACATCTATTCTCATTTCTATACGACGCGAGCAGCTCTTCCACATCTAAAAGAAGGAAGCTCAATTATTAATACAGCTTCGGTTGTTGCTTATGTAGGTGAAAAACAGCTTATTGACTACACTGCAACGAAAGCTGCAAACGTTGGCTTTACGCGCGCTTTAGCTAAAAGCGTAGCAAAAAAAGGAATTCGCGTGAACGCCGTAGCTCCTGGTCGAACGTGGACACCTCTTATTCCAGCTAGCTTTTCTTCAGACCAAGTGGCCGTATTTGGTTCTTTTAATCCACTCGAACGTGCAGCCCAACCGTTTGAACTTGCTCCAACATATGTATATTTAGCATCTGATGATTCGAGATTCGTTACAGGGCAAGTTTTGCACGTAGACGGAGGGGAATCAACAAGTTCTTAGTACGAGGAGATGAACAGAGTGAAATATGAGTTTAATAAAGAAGTACAGCTGCTTTTAGTAAATCAATCAGATGATAAAGTAAAAATGGTGTACATTAATAATTCGTGGTCCATGCCAAAAATTGGTTCTAGACCGCCTTATTACTGCTATCCAACTTATAAAATGAACAAACCAGTTATTTAAATAAGCACCCTGATACGTAACGTATCAGGGTGCTTATTGTTAATCATCTTCATCAATAATGGCTTTTGGCAAGCCAGAATGTTTTGCCCAGTAGTAAATTATTAAGGAAATGACAGCAATTAAAAATAGATTTAAAGGGTTTCCTAACACTCCAAGCTCTCCGCCAAATGAACCTAAATAAGAAATAATAATCATAACTACATAGTAAACGACTAGCCACCACGTTGACTTTATTAATATTAGGTTTCGATTTTATAACTTTTTTCATACATAAAAAAGCTAACGAGCAAAGAATCTCGTTAACTTCTTAGATTATGCGTTTGGCATAATCGGATTGGTTTTTTCCACTTTAAATCTAGAAAGATAATGATAAACGCCGTTTTCATCACAGCTATACTCTGTCACGTCATCTACAATAGCTTTAATATGGTCACCGGCATTTTTCATGGCTACTGCATATCCAACGTACTTAAACATTGGCAGGTCATTATTACTGTCTCCGATACCTAAAATATCTTCATGCGGTAAGTTAAAGTGTTTGAGCATCTGTTGAATTCCAGTTGCTTTATTAACATTCGCAACCATCACCTCTACGTTATGAGGCGATGAAATGGACATTGTAAAATCCATCTCTTGCTTTAACTCTTCAAGCTCCGCTTTCCATTTATTAATATGCTCATAGGTTCTAGCAAAGAAATAAAACTTGGAGAATTCACTGCCTTCAATTTTCTCTTGCCACTGAATCTCTTCTCCGATAGCTTTTTTTCTTGAAAGCCATTCATTAATTTCAACGCTTTCTGGCTTTGGCTCACGAACTTCATGTTCAACATATTCTCTGTCTTGTTGAAGCGTCATTCGCGGTGCTCCATATGGGAATAATTCGTAATAAACTTGGTTTTCCCGTGCTTTTTCAATGACTCTTTCAACCAATTCGCGTGACAGTGAATGCTTAAAGACCATTTCGCCTCCTACATGTCCTGCCATACCATTGGATGTAATGAATCCATCTACTTCAAAGCCTTCAGGCACTAGCTCTGCTATTTCATCAAAAGCTCTTCCTGTTGCAATAAAGACGAAGATTCCTTGTGCACGTAGGTCATCAATAATTTCTTTTGTCTCAATTGTTACTCGATTCGAGCGGTTTAAAATCGTACCGTCCATATCTAAGAAAATAGCTTTAGGCATAAAACTCATAACAGTGATTCCCCCTGACTTAAAAATCTTCACTTCGTCAAGTATATCGTTTTCTGCTATTAAACTCAAAGAATGTAGCTTTTAACACTTTATACACGGAAAAACGACGTCTGACCTAACATTTTATCAACGCCTTTAAGCATTAGGAAATAAGCGTTGAAGAGAAGCTTTCATTTCAGTTTTTATATTAACTTTTGATCTAGTAGCTTTCACTTTTTTCTCTGCTTCTTCTATGCTACCTGCTTCTCCAAGGGCCAGTAATACACCCATCGCTACTGTACCCGTACGATTACTCCCACCTGCACAGTGGAAATAGGTTTTCTTACCTTCTTTATATGATGAAACAACTGCACGGATAGCTCTTTCAATTGATTCGTCTTGTCGTTCTTTATCATCTACTATAGGCATGTGTACACGCAGTGTTGGTTCATCATGTTCGAGATCCTCTGTTCGCAAATCATAGATTATATCTACTGGATTTGCCAGTATCATTTCTTTTACATCTAACGTACCACCAATTAAAATGCGATTATAAATAAGGGATTGATAGTTTTCACTGTTCATCCTCTACACCTTAAAAATATATGATTTGTATCACTATTTATATGAATCTTGGACCAAAAACTTAGTTTCCTCCTGTCCAATAAATATAAAAAGTCGAGAGGCTAGCTCTCGACTTATCTATTTTTCACTCACCAGTTTCAGCAAAACGTTGGATGCGAGCTCCAATTTCATCACGTACTCGTTGGAAAAACGCCCATTTTTCGTCTTCTGTTCCTTCTGCTTTTGCTGGATCATCAAAGCCCCAGTGCACGCGCTTTACGTGTGGTGGCGTCACTGGACAGTGATCAGCTGCGTGACCACATAACGTCACTACTAAATCTGCAGAATTTAAAATCTCAGGGTCAATTACATCAGATGTTTGGTTTGTAATATCAATACCTGCCTCTTTCATTGCTTTTACAGCATTTGGATTTAACCCATGTGCTTCAAGACCTGCACTGTATACATTCCATTCATCACTTAAATACTTTTTTGCCCAACCTTCTGCCATTTGGCTACGGCAAGAGTTACCTGTGCATAGGAAGTAAATTGTTTTTTTTGTCATGTGTAGCATCTCCTTTTTTGTCTGTTATGAAAGTATGAGTAACCAAATATATAAACCAACAAGCGTAATAAACAATGTTGGGATGGTTAAGATAATACCTGTTTTAAAATACGTGCCCCACGAAATTTTCACACCTTTTGTTGAAAGAACGTGAAGCCATAATAAAGTAGCTAAAGAACCAATTGGGGTAATCTTTGGACCTAAATCAGATCCAATAACATTGGCATAAATAAGTGCTTCTCGAATGGTTCCAGATGTCGCAGTGGCATCAATAGCTAATGCGTCAATCATGACAGTCGGCATATTATTCATAATGGATGATAGAATCGCTGCAATAAAGCCCATACTGATTGTTGCCGCGAACAATCCTTGGTCGGCAACTGCTTGAATAACGTTTGCTAACACTTCAGTAAGCCCTGCATTACGAAGACCGTACACAACTACGTACATACCAATTGAGAAAAAGACAATTGCCCAAGGTGCACCTTTTAATACAGTTTTTGTTTGAACTGCAGGACTTGTTCTTGCCATAAGCAAGAAGAATACGGCAATGATACCTGCAATAATAGAAACAGGCACGCCTATAAACTCTCCTACAAAGTAACCGACTAGAAGCAGCGCTAAGACAAACCAAGATAAACGAAACATTTTTTGGTCTTTAATCGCTGCTACTGGCTCCTGTAAATGGGTTACATCATAGCGCTTTGGAATGCTTTTTCGGAAATATAAATACAGTACTAAAATACTCGCAAACAGTGCAAAGAAATTTGGAATAATCATGCGAGACGCATATTCTGAGAACGTAATACCAAAAAAGTCAGCAGACACGATGTTTACTAAGTTACTTACCACAAGCGGTAACGATGTTGTGTCAGCTATAAATCCACTTGCAATAATAAACGGAAATACCATCTTTTCATCGAGCTTCAATGCTCGAACCATTGCAAGTACAATCGGCGTTAAAATAAGGGCCGCACCGTCATTTGCAAAAAATGCAGCAACTAACGCTCCAAGTAAGGAAACGTACACAAACATACGAATACCATTTCCACCAGCAGCACGCGCCATGTGAAGCGCTGCCCATTCAAAAAAGCCAATTTCATCTAAAATTAATGAGATAATAATAATAGCAATAAACGTTAACGTAGCGTTCCAAACAATTTGCGTTACGTCCCAAACGTCACCGAAGTTAACAACGCCAACTAGAAGAGCAATAACTGCTCCCCCCATCGCCGACCAGCCAATCGATAAATTCTTTGGCTGCCAGATAACAAACACTAAAGTCACCAAAAAGATCAGTGATGCTAAAACAACTGATGTCAAATTTTAACCCTCCAATTACTCACAACAATTAATACGAAGCCCTTTTTCTTCTAACTCTTTTAAGCGTTGATCTTGGCTTGGTACCGACGCGAGTATACTAAGTATAAAATGATAATTCTCGCTTTCTTTATTAAGCGAATAGAAAATCCATTGTCCTTTTCGTCTTTCTCTTACTAGCCCTACATCTCTTAGCTTGCGGAGATGCTGGCTGATTGCAGGCTGACTTGCACCATAAATATCAACGAATTCACATACACAGCACTCACTATGTTCCATCAGCTTCATCATAGATAATCTCGTTTTATCACCGAGCAGCTTTAAAATTTGAGCAGCTTTTTCGATTTCAACGACCGTTTTAGTTTCCATCGTGACACCTCCCATACAAAAACGAATTAATATATAATAATTTGCTTATATGTTTATGTAAACTATAATATTGTTTGAAGTAATTTTCAAGACTTTTTTAGTATAAGCGGTAAAGAAAAAAGTATGAACGTCTTGAGGCATAAGCCAATTTTAATAAATCAAAAAAATTTGATTAAATAACTTGATTTATCTGAAATTTCCATTTACGCTTAATTCATCAAGAAAATTTGATGAAGAAAGTAAAGGTGATGAACAAGTGAGAGTAAACAATTCTGGAAACCTTTCAGTAGAGTACTTTATTTCGTATTTTCAACTAGTTATGAACACTCAAACGATGAAAGCACATGAAGCTAAAGAGCTTATATTTAAACGATTCTTCAACTATGATCCACTTCTTAGAGGCAAAACAACTTATTCTAACTTTGAAAAAGCCTACCTTGCATTTACACAATAAATCAAAAAAATTTGATTAAGGAGCGTTATTATGACACATTCATTCAAACAATATGAACAAAAATTTAAGGCACTTGCTGATGAACGACGATTAGAAATTATGCATGAGCTGTGTCAGCACGGTCAAACCTGCGTATGTGATTTAACGGATTTTTTTGGTATACCTCAGTCTAAGCTGTCTTATCACTTAAAGATTCTTCTAGACGCTAATCTAATTACGAAAGAAACAAAAGGCACATGGAGCTATTACGCATTAAACGATGAAGAAGTAAATCACCTTTTATCGGATGAGCTCTGCTGTTTATTTCGTAAAGAAAGCTCGTGCTCATCTTAACCTATTAGTTCTGCTAAAAACTCAAAAAAATTCTTAGGGGGAATATTTTATGAAATATGTTCACGTAGGGGTAAACGTCACAAATCTAGAAAAATCAGTCATTTTTTATGAAAAGCTTTTTGGAGTTAAGCCTGTGAAAGTAAAAGTAGATTATGCGAAGTTTTTATTAAATCAACCTGGGCTAAATTTCACGCTAAACGTACGGGATGAAGTAAATGGAAACCAAATAAATCACTTTGGATTTCAAGTAGAAGCTGCTAGCGAAATCCATGAACATAAAGTCCGCTTAGAAAAAGAAGGTTTTTTTGCTCGTGAGGAAATGGATACAAACTGCTGCTATGCCCTACAGGATAAGTTTTGGGTAACAGACCCTGATGGCAACGAATGGGAGTTTTTCTATACAAAAGATAATCAAGCCACTTTGCCTGCTGCAGATACTACGGAATGTGAATGCTGTTCTTAAACAACGAAACAGTAAGGAGCTTGTAGCTCCTTACTGTTTATTGTAAGCTACGTTCTATTTTCCCACGATCGAGTTCATCAACCCATTTCCTATATTTTTTATAGATATTGTTCATCTGTTGTTTATCAAGACCAAGCACTTCACAGCCTCGGTCATCGTAAATAAATAACATTACGTTTTTCGTCACATTAACGAAGAATACATCTGGATAACCTGGTGGATAACCACCAAGCTTTGGCTTTAGGGGAAAGTCCTCATGAATAGCAGCTTTTATAAGCGAATTAACTTTAATGTCTCTCACCTTACAACGTAAAGAAAACTGCTGCATTTCATACTTACCTTCTTCAATTTCAAACGGATACGGGTATGTCTCAACTTGAAGATGCGTTAACAACCTTTTATTTTTAACATAGCGGTTGTAGACGTTTAGCTTCCGTGTAGGTTGTTTCTCTCCTATATATTTATATAAATTTGTCACAAGAAATAGCTCATCATCCCCTTCGAAAACCTCATTAAATATTGTGTGTACTTGATTGTAAACCTTCGCAAAGTAACCTATGTTTGTTTCACCCTTATCCGTCAATTGATAACTATTTTGCCCCAGCGTAAAATGGATACTCAGATCCCATTGATAATAAAGGCTTGGGATTAGCTCAACTTCAGGAAACGCTTTATTAAGATATTCCTTCATTTTCATGCAAAAACAACTCCATTTCACTACCTTTAAACTGAAATCCTATGCTTTTATACAGCGCCTCTCCCGCTTGTGAAGCATGTAGCCACACTCTTTTCACTTCGCGTTTTTGACACTCTTTCATGCATTCTTGAAGGATTCTTCGCGCCAATCCTTGCTTCCGATGAGAAGGGAGCGTATACATGTTTAAGAGATAAGCTTCCTTGCCTTTTAAGTTTTCTAAATAAGGTGGTCTCGTAAAAAAAGATAAGCCACTTACGCTAACAATCTCTTCTCCATCTTTGGCAACAAACGAGACAAACTCCCCTTTTTCCATCGCTTCTTTTAGGTATCTTTCCGTTGCTTCCATCACTGTCTTTTCTTCTTCCTGTGTTTTAATCTCGTTCACTTCTTTTAACAGTTCAACTCTCAGTGAAATGATCCCCTTTACATCACTTAGCACTGCTTTTTCAATTTTATATGTATGTGCCATATCTATTCCCCTTGTAACTAGATTTGCTGGTGTTAATTTTAATTTAGAGCTCTCACTATGTCCATATATTGGATAACCGTTATAGTTGCGTATAGTCTTATTATGTAAAGTAGAAAAACGAAAAGAGAAGCTCTTTGTCTTTAGTTCATTGCTATATCTTTTCGTCTATATACGCTCAACACCATTCCAATAAAAAAGGAATTAAGAGCAATGGGCATCAAACCATAGCTAATAAAAGGCATTGGCATGCTTGTTAATGGGAAAAAGCCAACCAGCATTCCAACGTTTGCAATCAGTTGCGTTGCATATACACTTACAGCTCCAACTAATAGCAGTTTACTATACGAATTGTTTATTTTACCCGTTACTTGTACAATCCGAATCACCAAGAGACTAAGAATTCCTAACAGAATAAGAGCTAATAGCCAGCCGTAATGATAAATAAAACTAAGAAAAACAAAATTCGTGTGAGCTTCTGGAATAAACGCAGTTGTTTCTTTTGTTCCAAACCAACCAGAGCTTTTTATCATTTCATGAACCTGTGGGATTTGAAACCTTAGAGAATTTCCGGTAACGAATTCATAAGGATTAAGAAATGCTAATAGGCTTTCGATTTGATAAGCCTTCATTTGCTGTAGAGAAACTCCTATATAAATAAAAATCATCATAAAAAAGCTACCTAATACTAACATGATTTTTATTTTATTAAACTTGCTCCACCAAATCATAGAAAAGGTCATCACACCATAAATAAAGAATGCGGTTGCGCTCGCCGTCATGCTAAACAAAATAGCGCTTATAGTGAATAAAATCATAAATTGCCAAATTTTAAATTGCCGACTTTGAAAAAAAGACGCCCAAGTTAAATAGAAAAACGGCAGAGCCATTAGGCTTTCAATTGTGAGCGGTCCTACTTTTACAGTAAGAGAAAATACCCCTGAGTCAGATCTATAAATAATATATAAAAGTAAAAAACAGCCCACTAAATAAAATCCCAGCCCCTTATTCATCAACTTTCTATAATCAATAAGCATCAAAAGTATGGCAAGCGCTATGCCAAAGACCATAAACAATAACTTATGCACTAAAAAGTAATTGACTTGAGCGTAGCCTATCGCAACTAGTGGTAGAAAACCTAATAGAAGGCTCGTAATTAATAAACTAATTGTAATCCAGTCAATTTTAGGTCGATGAATCTGATTTAGCTTTTGACCTAATACAATAGGGTTGCCCATATGTAAGATGGCCTTTTGCTCTGCCTCATCTGAATCTACGCCTTTTTGTTTCCAATAATCTTTTGCCTCGTTTAAATGATGTTGAAGTTCTTTTGTTACGTATTCTTGAGCCTCTTTTGATTTAATTTGTTCTTTTATCGTTTGTAAAAATGTATTTCTCTGATTAATCATAGCGTTACCCCTCTAAAATTTCATGAAAGCTCAACTTTTTGGATTGCATTCGCTTCTCTGCTTTTTTCAACGCTTTCTTCCCTTGTTGATTTAAGTAATAATACTTAATTTCTTCTGTAGACCATCTTGTATCAATTAATCGTCGACTTTCTAATTCGTGTAATAAGACGTATAGAGCCCCTTCATTATTTTCAAAGTGAAAAATTCCTCTGCTGCGTATTAAACTGCAAAGCTCATACCCATTTTGTTCACTTACTAGCAATTGCATAATTGCTACGAGAATTTCACCTTCACTATGCTGATGGCGTAAGATGGCTTCTTTCACTTTCCTCTTATGAAAAGAGGTAAACTTTAAGCTATTAAACGCTTGTTTATTTACTTTTTGTTTTAATTGTTTTAAACGCTTATCCATTTTTTCTCCTCCAGTGCATTTTTTAAAAGTGCTTTCGCACGTCTAAGCCTTGTTTTAACGGTATTAGTACCGGTTTCAGTCACCAGTGCAATTTCTTTAATTGAGTTCTCTTCAAAATAATATAGGTAAATAACCTCTCGGTACTTAACCGGAAGCAGCATGATTGCTGAAATTAATTGTTGGTCTTCCTGCTTCTGAATAACCTTTTCTTCTATCCCTGATCTATTTATGTAAGAAGTGGGATATTGATTTTCAGTCATAATGACTTTGTTGTTATACCAACTTTTCAAAAAATCTTTACAATGATTGATAGCAATGCGCCAAAGCCATGTTTTAAACTTTGATTTACCATTGTATGTGTGAAGATTTTTATAACACTTAATAAAAATATCTTGAGCTAAATCCTCCGCAATCTCTTTACTATGTACATAAGAATACGCCAGCTTTAATATATCATCTCCATAACAATCCATAATTTCATCTATGACAAAGTCATAATCATTTACTTTAATCCATTCTGCAGTCCATTCTTTCACTTCTTTCTCTCCTTTCACATTATTAGACGACGCTACAAAAAAAAGGTTTTAAATTTCTATTATTTTATTAAACTGGCATCTGCAGAAAAACAGTCTACATTAATAAAAG
>NZ_BCVD01000115.1 GCF_001591565.1 Priestia flexa NBRC 15715
TAACTTATATTCTTAAAAATATAAGGGTGCTTTACATTAATATACCTACATGATAGGCTTTTTTCAATGTATATAAGTCTTATGATGTAAGAGATTATCTATGTATTTTTTACATGAAGTAACAAGAAGGCGATACAGTATTTTAGAAAAATTTTTATATTTATTAAAACTGAAATTAATTTTTTATTAACTACCTCAACTCAATTTGTAGAAAGTCTTCTATTAAATGATTTATACCCAAGTGCTTCTATTTTATATAATATTTAAAGATATTAATAAAAATTTTGAAATTTAGCGTTAATATTACAGTAAAAAAATTCCGTTATATATATTTTTAATATAGGTTATACTCTTTAAGTATAGGTTGAAAATAAATGCGTCTACACTTTTCGTTTTATCACTAATTGATTGGGATCGTTTTAAAAATTTAATTTTAATTAATATATAGGTAGGTGGAAGTGATGAAAAGTATAGGAGAGAAAATTAAAGAGAGAAGAAAAGAGTTAGGTTTAACACAAAATGATTTGTCAGGACCTACACTTAGTCATGCTATGATTAGTTTGGTCGAAAGAAATCAAACCAAACCTTCGTTAAAAACTCTAGAATTCATAGCCGGAAAATTGGGGGTAACAGTAAGTTATTTAATGGAAGATGAAGATGAGGAGTCAGTTGACTCCAATAATATTCAACGTGAGATTAATACGTTAGAGGCTTTTATAAAAAATTCAAAAATTACAGAGGCTGAAAATTTAATCTCAAATTTAAAAAACAAAGAGCTACCTATAGAATTTAAAGGGATATTTTTAAAATTGAGCAGTGAAGTAGAAGTTATAAAAAAAAACTATAATGAAGCTATAAAAATGCTTGATCAGTCTTTATACTACATTACACCAAATGATCTTAATAAATACATAGAAATTTATTATGGACTTTCTTTTTGTTATATGCAGGTTAAGGATTATCAGCAAAGTATAAAGAACTCTTTATACAGTTTATTATTTTTTGATTCCAACTTTTGCAGTGAGAACCCTGTTTTACAGCTAAAGCTTTATTACAACCTTGCATACTGTTATTGCAAAGAGGCAAAATTTAATGAGGGTTTAAATATTATTCAAAAGGCCTTGGACCTAATGAAATCTACAGATATTTACCATCAACAAGGCTTGTTCTATATGCTGCAGGGGTTAGCTCAGCTATACCTCAAACAGTATAATACAGCTATAGAATCAAATAACATAGCTTTAAAGAATTTAAAAGAGATAAAACTTGTAGTTGGGTGTTTATCAAATCAAGGCATACTTTTTAGAGAAGTAGAAAATTTTTCAGCGTCAGAAGATTATTTAAAGAAGAGTATAGAGTTAGCAAATGATCATAAGCTATATCATTATTCTCAAAATAGTAAATATGAGTTAGCTTTAACTTACATTATCACGGGAAAGCTAGATGAAGCACAAAAAATATGTCGAGAACAACTCATAAGTAGTCAAGAAGTATCTGAATTGAATATTAAATTCACTCTTATTTTGGCGAATATAAAGCTTAAGCATGGATTATTAAGTGAATCTCTAATATACGCCAATGACGCCGAAACTAAGGCTCAAGAAATCAATAATGATTTACTTATTGCCAAAGCTTATTCTATTAGAGTTAAAATACTTGAATCTCAAGGCTCTTATAAAGAAGCAAACTTGTTGTTAAATAAGATATTGAATAACATCCAAAACAACTCACATTCTTTATACAACTCGCTTGATATTATATAAGCTTGTTATTACAAAGCCACTCTTGAAGATATTCCAAGAGTGGCTTTGTGGTGCATTACCACAACACCTAAAATACCTACAAATTCAAAGGAGAACTTTCTATTAAATTATAACAAAATTTATAGATAAATAAAAGACAATAATCAAATTATATTTAATTTTCAAACTATACTAAATAAACTATCAACCTTCTGTTTTATAAACTTTTCATTAGCTATCATATCATTCATTCCTTGAACCTCGAATATATCTTTGACATCACACAAATATTCGTCAATATCATTAAGATTACCACTAATTTTTAAAGTTTTTAACATCTGCTCCACAGCTTTTATAGAGGCTCTTAATCCTTGATTAGCATATATAGTCATGCTAATATTGTTTTGTTCTAATTCTTTGATCGATACATTTGGATAAGTAGTAGGAACAACAACTAAAGGAAGTCCTCCTTGCCATGAATTTGAGAAAGTAAATATTTCTGCAGGAGTTGATTTTTTTGAATGTATCAAAATGACATCGGCTCCAGCTGCTTTATAAGCATTTGCTCTTTCTAGAGCTGCTTCCATCCCTTCACCTGCAATCAGAGATTCAATTCGAGCAATAATAAGAAAGTTAGGATCTTTTTTAGCATTCTGGGCAGCTACAATTTTCTCACAAAAAGTATTAATATCCTCTAATTTTTGCCTTCCAGGTACAAAACTATTTGTCTTTGGAAACTTTTTATCTTCAATACAAATAGCCGCAATACCTGCATTTTCATATTCTTGAACTGTTCTAATAACATTATTTAAATCTCCAAAACCAGTATCACAATCAGCTATAATAGGTAACGATGTAGAATATGCCATTTTTTTAGCTGCATCTAAAAATTCAGTCATAGTAAGAATATTTGCATCAGGCTTAGCTTGAGAAGCTGAAATTTCTAAACCACTAGCCCAAATAGCATCAAATTCAAACTTTTCGATTAACCTAGCTCCTAATGCATCATGTGCTCCCACTGCTTGGACAACTTGTTTATTATTGAATAATTTTTCACGAAAATTCTTTCTAATAAGTTCAAACATTTTTCATTTCTCCTTTGTAATTATTATACAAATTAAAACAATTTGTTTGATCTGCTTCTTCTCCACATCTAACTATAGATAATTTAAATAGTTCTTTAGATAAAGATCCTAATGGTATAGGTTGTCTAATATCTGTTGCAAGAGAATTGGCGAGTTCAATATCTTTTAATCTTATTGAAAGTGAAGCTGAGATTTCCGAAGTAGGGTTCAAAATCCTTTCTAACAAAACACCCATGTATACAGAATATCCTCTAGTCGTTGTTAAAACGTTTTGTAAAATTTCCGGAGAGAAGCCCAATTTAACACCCATGTTAATAACTTCTGCTGCTCCTAATAGATTGATACTTTCTGCCAAGTTATTAAGTACTTTAATTGTTTGAGCTTTCCCTGTATTCCCCACAAAGTGAATTTCGGATGAAAATTTCTCTATAATAGGGGTAATTTCTCTTATTTTATTCTCATCTCCAGCCGTAATAGCAGTTAATTGTCCTTTTAACGCTCCTTCTGGTCCACCGGAAACTGGACATTCAATATAATGTATATTTTTTTTGATAAGTTCTTTATAAATATATATTGATAGGGAAGGATTAATGGTGCTTAAATCAATTACTATACTGTTAGGTGATAAATGATTTGCTAATCCACTTTTTCCAAACAGCACACTAGTATAAACTTCCTCACCTTTTAAACAAAGAAAAACAACATCACAATCCTTAGCTAAAAAATTTAAATCATAATATACTTTGACACCGTAATCCATAAGTAAGTTCGCTTTTTTTGAAGTTCTATTCCACACATTTATTTGATAAGATTTACTTATTTTTTTTACAATAGCACTTCCTAAGGCACCTGTCCCAATCCATCCTACTTGCATATAAAACACCTCAACTATAAGATCTGCTTAATCTTTTCTTTTATCTGGTTAAATATTTCAGCTTTAGTTTGGTTACTAGATATTTTATCCCAATTGAATTTGTCAGCCCAGGATAACATCTTTTCATTTAGCCGAGATTGATGCGTTAAAAAATCTTTTTCTGTGAAATCTACCTTCCTACCACACTCATACGGTGTAAAATCTATTTTTCTGGATAAAGCTATTTCAGGTAAAACATCAAAATAAAGAGTCAAGTCTGGCTTAGGAAAAGTTTGTATAGTTTTTAATATCCAGTCCTCAGAGCTGCCGTAAAGAATTTCTGAAACTGCATGTTTCATCCAATAACCATCTAATAAATAGATATGATCTTTAGCACTTAAATCATTTTTTGTCATGGTAATAGAGATGGACCAAAATAAAAACATTGATCTACTTATTCCATCCATTTCAGATATACAAACTCTCAAATCTTCCAATTCATTTTTAATAAATCGACATTCTGGAAATTTCAATTCATTTAAAATATCCCATTTATCTAAAATTTCAACTTTATAATTATTATTTTCTAGCCATTCTTTAGTCATTTTTATTTGTGTACTCTTTCCAGATCCATCACAACCTGCAAAGGCTATCAACATTTCAAGTCACCTTCCTCTTAATTCCAGGCCTCAATTGTTGTTCCAGGTGGCGTATCGCTATACAACCCTTCTATTAAGCTTTCTGGATTATTACCATTACAAATAATACTAGTAGTCCCTTTTTGAGCAATTCTAATTAAGGCTTTCACTTTATTATTCATACCACCTGTTACATCCTGTTTATTTGAACTTCCAGCAATATTAAGAATGTTTTCGTAATTATCTTTATTAACCCTTTTTATTAAATTTTGATCTTTTAATGATTCATATATTCCATCCACGTCAGTTAAAATTACTACTCGTTTCACTCGGAAATAATCAACAAATATTTCTGGAATATTATCGCTAGAATAAATAACAAAAGTTTTTGTGTCATCAAAAGTTAAATCTCCTGAAGTGATAGGTAATAATCCTAATTCCAGACTCTTTTCTATAGCCCCAATATTATAATTAATTAGTTCTCCATTATTTGTGGTACAATAACTGCTTGATTGGAACGGATAACATGGAAGCCCTTCTTCTCTAAAGATCATGCATACTTCGGTTAACCATTCAAACATTTTTACCGTCATCATTAATAAATCTTTAGCTTTCCAATCTTGCTCTGATTTTTCTATATTAAAACGAATGGGGACTCCATTTCCATATGAACCACCTCCAATAACTATGATGAGTTTCCCTCTTAAATCTTCCCATCTTGCTTTTAATACCTTCGCAAATTTTCTTATTTCCTCCTTATTAGGAGAACAATATTCATTTTTATTTGTAATTAAACTTCCGCCTATTTTTACAACAAACATTTAGCTTCCTCTTTTTCAAATTATTCTCTTACAAATTAAAAGGAAATGAGCAAGCTCATTTCCTTTTAACTTACCAATTAATTGCAATAAGCTCTGCCTTATCTTCTCCAGCAGCAATAAAGCTGTGCGATATACCCGGGTGAATATACGCAGAATCCCCAACATACAGATCTACATCATAGACATGACCATCATTTTCCCAATGCATTTTAACAGTACCTTTAGTAACATATACAATTTCTGTGGAATCATGCCCACCGTTAAGAACTACACTCTGGTTATCATTAACATGAAGCTCTACACGTAAAGGCATTAAAGTTGGGTAAACATTAGTGGTTACCAGATGATTATAAGTGTAATATTCTTTACCATTTTTAATGCTGGTTCTTTTATAACCTTCAGAAGCACGAGATACTTTAATACCATTATTAAGATCTGAAGGCTCGCTTTTCCCTAAAATAGTCGATATACTCAAGTCTAATTTTTCACTTAATTTCTTTAATTGTTCATACGTTAATACAACTTTATCGTCTTGTACTTCGTATTGACTTAAGATTTCTTCAGGTAACATTTTTCTTAATTCAGACCAGTCTTTAAGACTTTCTTTCGTTAAAGTAATCATTTTCAACACTCTCCTTAAAAATTTATGATTGAACTGTATCTTGGACAGAATGAATTAAATTTTTCTCTAAAGATTGTTCTAATTTAATATAAAATTTTTCTACTTCCGGGTTAAAAGGTACATCATCTACATTTAAATCTTTTTCTACCTGTTTAATTGTTTCTGGTTTAATTGAAGGTTTAGTTAAAGCAGCTACTCTATGAATAATACCTTTTACCATTTCTTTAGCACTAAATTCGACTTTCCAAAATTCTTCAGCTAACACTTTTTCTCTTACTTCCGGAGCAGTTTGTTCATACCATTTAATTCTATAATTAAAATAATCTACTTTGCTCCACATATCATATTGTCCTGCACAGTAACTTTCATATGGTGCAAAAGCTTGTACTGCATTATTATAGGTATCAAAATAAGAATGCGATAGAACTGATAACAAAGCTCCATAACCATATTTAAATGCCATATCATCTGCATCTTTATTATCTGTAATTTTAAAATCTTCCACAAAACTTGAATATTCTTCTTTTAATCTTACTAATTCAAAAGTATCTTCAGGTAAATTCGGTACATTATTGTCTGTAGATCCAAAAACATTAAGCGCTGCCTTAACTAAAATAGGTCCTTTTGACAATGGATGACAATGAAGTCTATGTAAGAAACTTGGAGATGCATCAATTTTAGGAACAATTGATAAATACCCCATATTTTCGGGTTCACCACAAACTTTTAATAATCCTTTTGATAGTGCAATATGAGAAAAGCGATCCATTTATATATCCTCCTTCATACTTTTAGCGAATTTTATTTTTATTATTTGATTATTGTTTGATTAAGAAAATACTTGGCTGTAACTAACAAAATTTCTGGAGACATACTTGTTTTAGTTAAAGTACAGTATTCGCGTACCAATGGAATTAAGTTTTTAGCAACATCTCTACTAACATCCAAACCTTGCTCTAACAGGACATGTTGGATAGCACTAGACCCTGTATGCTTTCCAATAATGAATGAATGTTCTCTCCCAACTAATTCTGGTTCGAACGATTCAAAACTATGCTTAACCTTTAACATACCATCTACATGAATTCCTGATTCGTGAGTAAATACCATATCACCAACAATTGGTTCATTATGAGATAAAGGTAAACCTGTATATTCTTCTACTATTTTTGAAAGTTTAAAAATTTCTTTTAAATTAATATCCGTTTTATAATCAGATAATGCTTCAAAAGCTGAAGCCACTTGATGTAAAGCAGTAATACCTGCTCGATCTCCTAAACCATTTACAGTTACATGTACTTGTTTGGCTCCAGCTTCAACTCCTGCCAAAACATTTGCTAAAGCAAGGTTGAAGTCATTGTGCATATGAACTTGAAAGTTTAAGCCTTTAACTTCTTCTTTTAAAGTTTTTACAATACTAGATACTTTGTTAGGAGTTAAACATCCTACTGTATCTGATAAACGCATTCTACTTGCACCAGCCTGATCTAAAGCCTTCGCATATTGTTTTAGAAAGTCGATATTGGCTCTACCCATATCTTCAGCACTAACTGATATAAATTCAGCCCCTTGTTGTTTGGCATACTCTACCAATTCAATAGCCGTCTCGATAACCCAGTTGTAATCCTTTTTAAACTTTTCTTTGATATGTACATCAGAAGAAGGTAAACCGATATGCAGTGATGTTAAACCAGCTTCAAAGGTTTTATCTAAATCTTCTTTAATACCTCGATTCCATCCAATTAATGTTGGTAAACCCGGTTGTTTAGATAAAGATTTAATCGCTTTAAACTCCACAGATCCCATTACCGGAATTCCAACTTCTGCATACTTAATATTTGCTTTAGATAGATGTTCCAATATATTTCTCTTCTGGTATTCTGAAAATGCTACGCCAGGAGTTTGTTCTCCCTCTCGTAAAGTACTATCTTCAATAAGAATATTCTTTCCCATCAGTTTTTAACCACCTTCCAAATAACTACATTTAAATATTAAATAAAGTTTAAATAATTTTCAATACTTTAATTTTAAAATATTTAAATTTAATTAAAATATTAAATAAAATTTAAATTTATGTATTGATGTAAACATATATATGTTGTATTATTAGGTCAATAATTAACAAGGAGGTGCTACATAATGATCGTAAAACGTTCATCTAAAATTCGTCGTACTTCAGTAACTCTTTAATAATTGAGTAAGTAAAAGCAAAGAGGCTAGTATTATATTTTTATAATGCTAGCCTTCATTTCATGAGAGGAGTTGTTAATATGAGTGAAAATTTATATTTTAAATATCCAAAATTAAGAAAAAATGTTAAAATAATAGAAAACGAAGAGTTTATTACAATAAATTATCATGGTAACTCATTGGACATTGGTCCCTCAGATACTATTAATATCTTTGATATCAAAAATTTCATCAATTTATTAAATGGAAAAAATAGTGTAGAAGACATAAGTTCTAAATCTAATTGCTTTACTAAGGAACAAGTTATCAATTATATAGACATATTGGATGATTATCTCTTATTGGAGGAAGGTAAAGAATTTCAATTCAAAGGGAAGTCTGGTTTAAACTTTATACTAGAGTTAGAAGATTATTATTCCAGTTGGCAAAATTTCAGTAACGAAACAAATCTCACTAAGAAGATTCTTGACAAAAAAGCATCTAAAAACTTATTAGTAGGTTTTGCATTTGAGTATTATCATGTTACGAGAAGATGTCACGAATGTTTGACACCAGCTATAGCTAAGTCTCATGGTGAAACAAGATTAAAAGTATTCGATTTTTTTATAGAAGAATATAGACACGATAAATTATTAATTAAATCTTTAACATCTTTAGGTTTCGAACGATCAGAAATTGAAGATTCTATGCCGTTACCTTATACTCAGGCAATTATGAATATGTTATCAAAATGGGCACATACAGATATCTTATCTTTTATGGCTGGAATCTTTATTTTTGAAGGATCGGATTATGATGGATTAGCTTATAAAGACGCACTTAAAGAGTATTCAGATTTACCTGAAGATTTCGCTAAATATCAAAATACTCATGGTGATATTAATATAGAAGGAGATCACGGACATGTGACCCGCGACTTTTTTATGGATATTGATTACATCTCCGAAGAAGATCAACGACGTGTAATCAAAAACATTCGAATTTTAAATGAATTACATTTGAGAATGCATCAAAACACTATTGATTATTACGATAAAGAGATTGTTGAAATTCCCCGGTCTTTAGATAAACTTGTTAAAATTAGTTAAAGGAGGATTCCAAGAATGTTTATTAAATTTGATGAAATCATTAAAGAAGTTGATTTAATAAATAATAGCTTCCAGTGGGAAAAAGGATTTAACGACTTTTGGTTTCGGCTTAATCAACAAACCATAGATGAGGAGTCAAAAACTCAAGTTTTAACAGATTTATTGTATTTTTATACTAGATATTTAGAGTTTGCTTCCTCTATTCTACATAGAAATACTAATCAAGATTTGATGTTTATACTTTCTGCTGATTATGTTCAAATTTTAAATTTAGAACTTAATAAATTGCCTAACTTGAACATCGATGTATCACCTGGGCTAGAGTCTATTTGTAATTACATGCTAGTGATGGCTGAGACAGATCTATTGAGTTATTTTATCTCTTTTTATACATTAAACAAGCTAATTTTCCGAAAAGAACAGTTTAAAGAATTGGTCGTCAAAAATGAGGGTTTAACTAATTTTTTCAATCTGATGGATAAAAGTTTTTATACACTAAATAGAGTCGGTAAATTAGTTGGTGATGTCAAGGCAAGTGAATTAAACAGAATTTTAAAAAATAACTATACTTTATGTGAAACAATTGACTACTGGTTTAATGAGATAATTATTAAGTATAATAAAAAAATGGTTCCAGAAAAACCCCAATTAATTAAGAGATAATATGGTAAAGTGCGCTAGCACTTTATCATATTTTTGTATAAGGAGGATAAAAATGAACAACACAAGTTTAGAAAACATTGATACTAGATCTGATGTTAGTGTATGGAAAAACAAAAACTATGTAATATTATTACTTACAGGAATATTTATTACTTTTGGATCTAAAGTTTATGAATTAGCAATCCCATTAATAATATATGAACTAACAAAATCATCAGTTTCAATGGGATTAATGTCAGCCATAGAATTTTTACCTAATATGATTTTTGCTGTATTTATAGGAGCATTCATAGATTACATACATAATAAAAAAGCATTTATTACTTTTACTGTATTATTGCAGTCTCTAATACTATTTGCTTTATTTATTTTAATGAAAACTGAATATTTCACATTACCTTATATGTACATATTTGCTTTTATATTAATGACCTTGAATTATGGATATTATAATGCCAGATTTGTAATAATAAAACAAACTTTGCCACCAAGTTTATATATGAAATCTACTGCAAGCTTTACTTTTATTACAATGCTAGTTACAGTGGTTAGTCCTGCGTTAACAGGATTTATTCTCACATTTTCTGATGTGAAAAATAGCTTAATAATAGTTGCTATTACACTTTTGATTTCGACATTATTAACTTTGCTACTAGAAACTTACCAAGAACCTACTAGCACGGCAAATAAAAAGAATTTTCTTTTCTCAGATATTAAGTTTGCGTGGGATGAATTCAAAAAAATTAGGGTTTTATGGACTTTAACTTGGTTTGTAGTATTTACAAACGCATCATATGGGATGTTTAATGCAATGATTATCTTCTTCTCAAAAGAATCACTAAATCTAGGAAGTTCAGAAATAGGAATTTTGCTATCTTCCTTAGGATTAGGTGGAGTATTTGGAACAATGGTATTAGGTAGACTCCGATCATGGATTGGATTAGGAAAAACTATTGGTATATGTATAGCAATTACAGGAATAACTTATGTCTCTCTCTTTATAATAAGCAATTTTTATTTGTTATGCACTTCTTTGTTTCTGGTGGGTATTTTCGCAACGGCTTTCTCCGTGTGCATACACACTTATCGACAGGAGGTTACACCTGTAGACATAATAGGAAGAGTAGTTGGAATTACCGGCTCTATTTTTAAATTAGCAATGCCACTTTGTATATTTGGAGCTGGTTGGATGGCAAATTTAGTGAGTGTAGAAGTAGTTTTTTTAATCTGTGGAATAGGTAATTTGCTATTATTCTTAATTTTCCTTTTTACTCCAATTTGGAAAGAAATTTAGGGATAGGAGATAATAACTATGAGTATTTATCGAAAAATCATAAATATTTGCTTATCAAATGAATTTCCTGAAATGAACAAAGAGGATATTGAAAATCTTTTAAATATAGCTATAGATGAAAAAGTTTTTCCAACAATCTATAGCTATATAGTGGATAAAATAGAGATCGATGACAAATTCCACAACATTTTTAAAGATTATAAACAAAAAAGAGCAGATGCTTTAGTAATATTGAAAATATTAGATAAAAAAAGAAAAGCTCTAGAAATAGATTATTTACTTTTAAAAGGCCTAGGGATCGAGAATTACTATAGCAAGCAAAATTTTAGACATTTTGCTGATTTAGATATTTGTGTTCCCAGTGAAAAAGAATTTTGGGAAATCGGAAACCGTTTACTAGAGAAAGATTTCAATATTTATTCAACAGTCAATTTGTGCAAAAACAAAGACAATAATAGAATTTATGGTAGCGCAAGATTTGAAAGTTTGTATTCCAGCCCTTTAAAGGGTGCAGAGTTACAAATAGGTAGATTTCCTCTTACCATAAAAACTTTTATCAGTTGGGATATTTTAACCTACAACCAAAGAAATATTTTTATTGATGGCGTAGAAAGTAAAATACCTGGACCAGAAGTTACTTTCATTTTGAATATTGGAGAATTGCTTACTAGATCAGGTGAATTTTACTTAAGAGACACTCTTGATATTATAGAAATCCTTAATGTTAAAAAACTAGATATTGATTTTATATTAAAAAACATAAAAAAATTAAATTTATACCCAGCCTTAAAAATTTTAGAGAGTTTGTTTTACAAATATGAAATTCCTCTCCCACCCACACTTGTACAAATATTAAAGGAATTTAGATTTGCTAGTAAAAATGTTGTTATAGGTCATATTATTCCTTTTTTAAAAAAACAAAACGAACTAAACTTAAAAAATATTTATCTACTTACTATAAGAAAAGTTACATATTTCTTAAATGATCGGGATAAATTTTTATTTTATTTGAGAAAGATTGATGAAAAAAATACTCCTTTTGAATTTTTCAACAATGCTATATATATTTACTTTATGAAAATTCATGAACATCAAGGTACATACGAATGGGTAAATTTAAATAACGATCATCTTGTTATTACACCTATTGGTACATTTTTGGCCTGCATGCACGCTCTACATTCCGATGAGGAATTAGATATTTTAACTAAACAATTCGAAGAAAAATTAAGGCGTGAAGTGTATGTATAAAAGCTCTAGAAATTATCATAATTTAAGAAATCTGTTAGTAAAAGAAGTTGCTTATACTGTTGCCTTAATCGATATAGATGATTTTGTGAACACCTTTTGTAACGAGTCTTATTCTATAGTAATAACTAATATTTATAAATTTTTATCTAATAATTCACCTTATAAGATTGTATATCTAGGAAAAGATGAATTTGGTATTTACTCTGTAGATAGTCATGAAAGTACGAGTACTTTCATGACAAATCTATTAGAAAGTAACACTAACTTCAATAAGAAATTCAATACATCTTTTAGTACAGCTATTGCTGAATACCCTTATAGTGGTGAAGATGAAATAGAAATTTTAAGAGGTCTTGAGGAATCTTTACACAATATAAAGAAAAAAAATCGTGGTGGTATCGAAATAGTAAAAAATCTTAAGATGAAATTAAAAAGTAATTATTATACAGTAAAGCAGTTGGAAAGATTATCTGAACTTGCTGAAGTGCAGCAGAGATCTGAAGCCTCCATTTTACGTGAAGCATTAGATCTTATTCTTAGAGAATATGAGTCTTAGAACATAGGTTTATATTAATTTTTATACTTTGTTAGCTCAATAATTGATTTTTATTATTATACTCATACCAAGAAGCCTTTGCTATTATTACAAAAAATAAAAGAGAACATATTGATAATAAAAAACAAGCAAGTCCAAGTCTTGAAAAAACAAATCAGTAATTTATAAATAAGAATACT
>NZ_BCVD01000116.1 GCF_001591565.1 Priestia flexa NBRC 15715
TTTTGTTAATAAAAATTTATTTTTATGTATTCCTTAACAATATAGAGAGTGATACAATGAAACCGTGAAATTTGTATTTTAAAAGAGGTGTAGAAGTGAAAGAGATTATATTAATATTGATTTTGCAACTAGTTTATGTACCAATCTTAACGTTGCGAACGATTTTCCTAGTAAAAGGAATGAGTATGTACGCCTCGGCTTTTGGTTTTTTAGAAGCATTAGTATATGTATTTGGTTTATCCCTCGTCTTTTCAGGTGACCAAAGCATTGTAGCTATGATTGTATATGCTGTTGGATTTGGTGCTGGTATTATATTAGGTGGATATATTGAGTCACGCTTAGCGATTGGCTATACGACATTTTTAGTGAATTTAATGACAAAGAATGAAGAGCTAATTAACCGCCTTCGTCAAGAAGGTTTTGGAGTTACGGTCTATCAAGGTGAAGGAAGAGATAGCGCACGTTATCGTTTAGATATTTTAACAAAAAGAAGTCGTGAAGAAGAGCTATTAGATTTTATAGAAGAATATGAACCTAGAGCATTTATTATTTCGTACGAGCCTCGTAAATTTAAAGGCGGATTCTTATTAAAAGCAATGAAAAAGCAAAAAGTAAAATCTAAGCAGAAACCGAAAAATGACCCTTCGCATTTAAAGTAAGACAAGATTTCACATTCTTTTGCAGTTGTTTTATAATAGGAAGTATACTATGAGTAAAGAAGGGGTTACTTTGATTTATGCTTCCACGATTTTTGCTGTTTTAATGGGTTCATTCATTATTTTTATGAGGATGAAAGCATCTGAAAAGCCGGTAAATGCTAAAAAAATCATTTTACCACCTTTTTTTATGAGTACGGGAGCGTTGATGTTTATTTTTCCAGTTTTTCGAGTGACTGGAGCTGAATTTTTAGAGGCTTTGATAGTTGGCCTGTTCTTTTCATTATTTCTAATAAAAACATCAAAGTTTGAAGTGCGTGATGATGATATTTATTTAAAACAGTCAAAAGCGTTTATCTTTATTATTATTGCATTGTTACTCATTCGCGTTGTCATGAAACTATATTTAAGCTCAACAATCGATGTAGGCGCTCTTGGGGGGATGTTTTGGATTTTAGCGTTCGGTATGATTGTGCCATGGCGCATTGCGATGTATCGTTCGTATAAAAAACTTGAGCAACAGCTGCAGCACAACTTGATGAATAAAATGATTTAAAAAGGTGTCCATACGGGACACCTTTTTTGTCTATTCAAATAAATGTTGATACGGAGAATGATCGATACGTTGAGCTTTTAATGTTTTTAACAAAAACTTATGATCTCGTTTTGGAGTTGCCGTAATGTATCCTCGAATAATTAAATCTTCCGTAATACTTGCGGCTTGCTCTTGAAGTGCAAGTTCACCGATTTTACCGGCGATTTTTTGCCTAGCTACGTCGCGAAATAGCTCAGGAACAGGTTGTACAAGCGTTTCCAATAACTGTTTTTGTTCATTAGACCACAAGTGAATCGTTTGCTCTAAGTAATAGTCTTGCCAATCAAGAATTGACTTTCCATCTTCTTTTGGTAACCGCTTTAAAAATTTTCGAAACATAAAAAAGCCACCGATTGCAAACAAGCTAACCAATATGACAACCCATAGTACAATGAACCACAAAAACCATCCCTCAAGCATTTTATCCCCCCTATGTATTATGCTCTTAGCAATATATAGCTTTTGTCTTTATTATAGCGAGGAGTGGATAAACGTGGCAACAGCTAGTTTAGAAGAATAAAAAGTCTATATAAGTCACAAATGACTTGGTTGAGTCATTTGTGACTTATATAGAAAAAGAAAATTGTTCAGAAATGTCGAAAAAATTAAACTTTTAGAGTTGGCACGCTTCTTGCATATTAAAAGAGTGAGGAAATTAACTAGTGAAAGGAAGATTATAATGAGCAGACAATTCAGTCAGGTAGATAAAAACTTTCCGGGTAAAAATGCAAAACAACTATTAGAGCGTAGACATAAAGCTGTGCCAAAAGGGGTGAGTTACGGTATTCCAACATTTGCTGAAAAGGCAGAAGGTGCTTTAGTAACAGATGTTGACGGCAATACGTTTATCGATTTTGTTGGTGCTATCGGAACAATTAATGTCGGTCATGGACATCCAAAAGTAAAAGAAGCGCTTCATAAGCAAGTTGATCGATTCATCCACACAGGTTTTAATGTAGTGATGTATGAATCATACGTAGCATTGTGTGAACGATTAGCAGCTATTGCACCAGGAAACTTTGATAAAAAAGTATTATTGTTAAACAGCGGTGCTGAAGCAGTAGAAAATGCTGTGAAAATTGCTCGTAAATATACAAAACGTCAAGGCATCATTTCGTTTACTCGTGGTTTCCATGGACGTACATTAATGACAATGACGATGACAAGCAAGGTAAAACCGTATAAGTTTGAGTTCGGACCATTTGCTCCAGAGGTATACAAAGCTCCTTATCCTTATGCATACCGTAGACCAGAAGGGTTAACTGAAGAAGCTTATGAGGACTATATCATTTCAGAGTTTAAAAACTTCTTGAATAATGAAGTAGCACCTGAAACAGTAGCAGCAGTAGTTATGGAACCAATTCAAGGAGAAGGTGGCTTTATCGTTCCTGGCAAGCGCTTCGTTCAGGAAGTATATAACGTATGTAAAGAGAATGGAATTTTATTTGTTTCAGATGAAATTCAAGCCGGCTTTGCACGAACAGGTCGTTATTTTGGAATTGAGCACTTTGATGTTGAGCCGGATTTGATCACAGTATCAAAATCATTAGGTGCTGGCGTACCAATTAGTGGCGTTATTGGTCGAGCTGAAATTATGGACGAATCTAATCCTGGGGAACTTGGTGGAACGTATAGCGGAAGTCCTTTAGGCTGTGAAGCAGCGTTAGCTGTATTAGATATTATTGAAGAAGAAGGGCTAAACGAGCGCAGTGATGTTCTTGGGGAAATTGTGCGCGCACGCTTTGAAAAGTTAAGCGAAAGCTATGATGTAATTGGCGATATCCGCGGTCTTGGATCAATGTGCGCCGTAGAATTAGTAAAAGATCGTGTTAAAAAAGAGCCAAATAAAGAATTAACGCAAAAAGTTGTGCAAGAAGCAAATAAAAGAGGGTTATTGTTGCTAAGTGCAGGGGTTTATGGCAACGTACTTCGCTTCTTAATGCCGATTGTCATCACGGATGAACAGCTTGAAGAAGGGCTGCAAATTGTGGAAGAATCGTTAGCTGCAAGTGTACAACAACTCGTGAATGTATAAAAATAAGAATGGTGAGACAAAGGCCACCCGCTTGTCCTTTGTCTCTTAATAGAAGTACCATTTTCGTTACCAAATTTTTCTGATAAAATGAATGAATACTATTTTTGATGAAAAGGTGATTTAGTTAATGAGCAACAGCGAGAATATGTCTTATATGAATCAAGAACTTTACGATATCTTTGAGTCATCCTTTGATGAAGTTTTTGTTACGGATGCGCAAGGTTATGTCGTGATGGTAAATTCACAGTGTGAAAAAAATTACCATCTGAAAGCGGAAGAGTTTATTGGAAAGCACGTAAAGGAGCTTCAAGAAATAGGGATTTTTTATCCCTCGGCGACGCTTCAGGTAATTGAATCCAATACATCGCTAGAACTTGTGCAAAAAACAAGTTCAGGTAGGTATTTGCATGTTCGGACTCGTCCCGTTTTTGATGAAAGTAAGCAGTTGAAAAGCGTCATTAGCTATTCCCGTGATTTAACGGATTTAATGCAGTTGAAAAATAAAGTAGAACAGATGGAAGAGCAGCTGGAGAGTTACCAAAAAGAGATGTCTGATTCTGTAGAGCTAGAGGGCATTGTTACCAATAGCAAAGCAATGAAGAAAGTGTTTGCTATTGTTCAACGAATTGCTTCTGTTCATACAACCGTTCTTTTACTTGGAGAAACGGGTGTTGGAAAGAGTAGGGTGGCAAAATTAATTCAGCAGCTAAGTGTTAGAAAGAGTGCTCCTTATTATGAAATTAACTGTGCTGCTTTACCAGATCAGCTAATTGAATCGGAGCTGTTCGGTTATCAAGGTGGAACATTTACAGGAGCGTTTCGTGAAGGGAAAAAAGGTATTATCGAGCTATCAAACGGAGGAACCTTGTTTTTAGATGAAGTTGGTGAACTATCGTTACAAGCACAAAGTAAATTGCTTCATGTGCTTCAAGACCGCACCATTCGGCCTGTCGGTTCAAGTAAAACAATTCCAGTAGATGTGCGCATTATTGCTGCAACCAATCAAGATTTGGAGGCGATGGTGGACAAAGGGTTATTTCGAAGAGACTTATATTATCGTTTGAATGTAGTCCCCATCACAATTCCTCCTTTACGTGAACGGGCAGAAGATATTTTACCGCTGGTCTATCAGTTTTTAAATCATTTTAATGCAGTGTATGACCGCAAAGTGGAGCTTTCACCAAAAGCATTGGATGCGTTTAGTAGACAGGAGTGGAAGGGGAATGTGCGAGAAGTTGAAAATATGATTGAACGTCTTGTTGTTACAAGTGACAATGTAGTAACGCTAAAAGATTTACCATTCGAACAGGACTTTTCAGTTCATAAACACAATCGTACATTGCCAGAAGTCGTAGAAGAAATAGAGAGAAAAATGGTGGTCGAAGCTTATGAAAAGTACGAATCTTCTTACAAAGTTGCAGAGCAATTAGGGATTAGTCAGTCACAAGCGAATCGAAAAATAAGGAAGTATCTAGAGGGGATGGATGAAGGAGATGAGCAAGCAACCTAAGCAATTGGATAAGGTGTTATCAAAATTCGATGTATTATGTTTAGCTATTGGAGCCATGTTAGGCTGGGGTTGGGTCGTACTATCAGGTACTTGGCTAAATTCGGCTGGGTCATTAGGAACGTTAATTGCTTTTTTAGTTGGAGGATTACTCGTTATTTTTGTAGGACTTACTTATGCTGAATTAGCATCAGCTATGCCAAAGGTAGGCGGAGAGCATGTATTTGTAAAAAGAGGCCTTGGAAAAAAGGCTTCGTTTGTAGGTTCATGGGCAATCGTTTTAGGGTATGTATCTGTAGTAACGTTTGAAGCAGTAGCGCTTCCTACGGTTCTAGACTACTTAATTCCTAATTATCAAACAGGATATTTATGGACAATCAACGGCTGGGATGTTTACTTAACGTGGGTATTAGTTGGAAGTGTAGGAGCCATTATTTTAACAGCCATCAACTATTTTGGTCTCAAAACAGCGGCCTTTTTACAGGTTGTACTAACAGTCGCAATTGTTGGTATTGGTATTCTTTTAATTTTTGGGTCAGGGATTAACGGAGATACAAAGAACTTGGACCCATTATTTATTGGGGGAGCAGGTGGCATCATGACCGTACTAGTCATGGTACCGTTCTTATTCGTTGGTTTTGATGTTATTCCTCAAGTAGCAGAAGAAGCTAATTTACCGGCAAGAGAAATTGGTAAGATTTTAATTATTTCTGTAAGTGCTGCAATTGTATTTTATATGTTTATTGCTTTGGGCGTAGGGATGGCATTAGATAAAGGCGCTCTAGAAATTTCGCAATTAGCAACTGCTGATGCGATGGCGGCAGCGTTTAATTCACCATTATTCGGGAAAATTTTGATCATTGGCGGTATTGCAGGAATTGTGACGAGTTGGAACGCATTTATTATCGGGGGAAGCCGTGTTATTTATGCGATGGCCCAAGATGGAATGTTGCCAGCATGGTTTGGTCGCCTTCATCCTAAATATAATACACCTTCCAATGCGGTCATTTTTTTAGGGGCATTAGCAGTGTTTGCTCCATTATTGGGCAGACCTGCACTTGTATGGATTGTAGATGCAGGTGGATTAGGAATCGTTATAGCTTACTTAATGGTTGCGTTATCGTTTGTAGCTTTACGTAAAAAAGAACCGCAAATGGATCGTCCATTTAAAGCAGGAAAAACAACTTTTATCGGTTGGTTAGGAGTCATCTTTAGCATTGGATTCATTGCATTATATATGCCTGGAATGCCAGCTGCTCTTATTTGGCCGTATGAGTGGATTATGGTACTAGGCTGGACGCTTATCGGAGCATATTTCTTTATTAAGATGAACAAAGGGGTTTATCATAGCAATGACGAAGAAATACAAGTAAACGATACCGACAGCTCGGTTGATGCGAAAATTAATTAAAGGAGTGATCATTCATGAAACAAGCAAATCTATATATTAACGGTGAGTGGGTAAAAACGTCTGAAACGTTCGACGTTGTGAATCCAGCTACAAATGAAGTGGTAGCTTCAGTTGCCAAAGGTGGGGCTAAAGAAGCAAAATTAGCAGCAGATGCAGCATACGAAGCATTTTTAGAATGGTCCAAGAAAACAGCAGAAGAACGCGGAAAATTATTAATGAAATGGCATCAGCTAATTGAAGAGTATACCGACGAATTAGCTGAAACAATGACAATTGAGCAAGGAAAACCATTAAAAGAAGCAAAAGGTGAAATTGGATATGCGAACGGATTTGTATCATGGTATGCAGAGGAAGGTAAGCGAATATACGGTGAAACAATTCCGGCATCAGCTCCGAACAAGCGCTTATTTGTTCATAAACAACCAGTTGGTGTAATGGCGGCTATTACGCCTTGGAACTTTCCTGCTGCAATGATCACACGTAAAGTTGCTCCTGCTTTGGCGGCAGGTTGTACGGCTGTCATTAAGCCAGCTGAACAAACTCCTTTAACTGCATTACGCTTAGCTGAATTAGCAACGGAAGCAGGTATTCCAAAAGGAGTAATTAACGTCGTTGCCGGAGATGCGAAATCAATTGGTGAAGCTTGGATGGAAGATGGTCGTGTTCGTAAACTGTCATTTACAGGTTCAACAGCTGTTGGAAAGCTATTGATGAAAGGCGCAGCAGATACAATGAAAAAAGTATCACTTGAGCTTGGTGGACATGCACCGTTTATCGTAACAGAAAGCGCAGATTTAGATAAAGCAGTAACAAATGCTATCGCATCTAAATTCCGCAATGCTGGTCAAACATGCGTATGTACGAACCGTATTTATGTGCACGAAAAAGTTGCAGAGGAGTTTACAAAGCAATTTGCACAAGCAGTTTCACAGCTAAAGATTGGTAACGGTTTAGAAGAAGGAACAGATATTGGACCGCTAATCGACGAAAAAGCATTAGAAAAAGTTCAGAAGCAGTTAGATGATGCAGTAGAAAAAGGTGGAGATGTTGTCACTGGTGGATCTGTTTTAACAAAAGGAAGTGGTTTGTTTGTAGAGCCAACTGTTGTCAAAGGCGCTACAGATGAAATGCTTTGTATGTATGAAGAAACGTTTGGACCAATCGCTCCAATCGCTACTTATCGAGATGAAGCAGAAGTAATTCGTCGTGCGAATAATTCACCATTTGGTTTAGCAGCATACGTATTTACTGAAAATATCTCAGAAGCAATCCGTATTGCAGAAGCTCTTGAATATGGAATTGTGGGGTTAAATGATGGCCTGCCATCAACACCACAAGCTCCGTTTGGTGGCTTTAAAGAAAGTGGACTTGGTAGAGAAGGAAGCCACTTTGGAATTGAGGAATACTTAGAAGTAAAATACATCTCATTAGGACTTTAATTTAACAAGTGAAAAAAGGTAGCTCCCAGAAAATATGGGAGCTACCTTTTTGTTATCCAGCTGCTTGATTGGGTGACTTTGGATGTGTATAGTCAATTTCCAAGCCGCTTGCGATATTTTGTTTTGCCTTTTTAAAGAATAAAAATAAAAAGATAATGCTTACTGCAAATGCAATTATATAAGATACGGTTATTGGTAAATTAAATCCGATTGGTGCATTCATAATATAAGTTGTCGTTGCCATCGTCATAAACAATGCTGGAATCGTTGAAATCCAATGATTAGCCCCTTTTACAATGAGATACATCGATGCGATCCATAGGGCAATGACTGCTGTTGACTGGTTAGCCCATGAGAAGTAGCGCCATAACAACGTGAAATCAATTTTAGTTAAGATAAATGCAATAACAAATAAAGGTGCAGCGATGATTAAACGATTCGGCAACTTAATTTGCGAAAAATTCAGATAATCAGCGATGATCATACGAGCGGAGCGGAAAGCCGTATCGCCTGATGTAATAGGCAAAATAATGACTCCGATAATAGCAAGCGTACCCCCAATTGCACCAAGCATCAACGTTGATACTTCAGATACAATGGCTGCTGGGCCACCACTGTTAATAATACTATTTAAATCACGACCATCAAACAAACTCATAGCTGCCGCAGCCCAAATCATTGCAATTGCAGCTTCTGCAATCATCATACCGTAGAAAATTTTGCGCCCGGATTTTTCATTTTGCAATGTACGTGAAATAATTGGTGATTGCGTGGCGTGAAAGCCTGATAATGCACCACAAGAAATCGTTAAAAATAAGAGTGGGAAAATTGGAATGTTATCAGGATGCATATTTGTAAACGTTAACTCTGGAATAGGTGCCCCTGTTACAACAAGCATGGCTCCTACACCAACTGCGCTGATAATTAGAAATGCACCAAAGATTGGATAAATACGTCCAATAATTTTATCAATCGGTAAAATTGTAGAAAGAATATAATAAACGAAAATAGCAAAGATAATGATAGTCAGCGGAATGGTTCCATTGGCTAAGTCATTGATTAAAGCCGCTGGTGATGTAATAAATACAGTTCCGACTAAAATGAGTAGTAAAATCGAGAAAACGTTTACAATGTGTTTTGAAAAAGTTCCTAAAAATTTTCCAGCTAATTCAGGAATATGAGCACCACGGTTTCGAATGGAAATCATACCAGTTAAATAATCATGTACAGCACCTGCAAAGATTGCTCCAATTACAATCCAAACAAACGCTACGGGACCATAAAGCGCTCCCATAATAGGTCCGAAAATTGGACCAACACCGGCAATATTTAATAGTTGAATTAAAGAATTCTTCTTATTATTCATCGGTACGTAGTCAATGCCATCTTTCATTGCATAGGCAGGAGTTGGTCGAGAATCTTTCACTCCAAATACGCGCTCGACTACTTTTCCATAAGTCGAATACCCAATGAGTAATAGCACAAACGAAAGTAAAAATGTAATCATCGTATCAGTCCTTTACTAAGTGTTATGAAAACGGTTTCTTAAACTTAGTATACTAGAAAGTTATTAAAAGAAAAAGGACCTTTTAGTCAAATTTAGTAAAAAGACAGATCCTAAGAAGAATCATCTTGAACGTAATGTTTAAAGTCTAAAAACAAAAAACAAAACTCTTCAAAGGAAAAAGTATCAAATGTTTCACAAGAGTAAGTATCCAAAAAGTCTTCAATCATATGACGGGGGATAGATTGAAATAGTCCCATTGCTTTAAACGAGTACTCAAATTTATGATATAAAGGTTGTAATCCATAGTAGTCAAAGACATCCTGCAATTGTTCTGTATGCATTTTTTATTCCTCCTTTTTAAGTAGTATGACCATGTTGAATGAGAAAAATAAAATGAGTTTTGTCTAAAGGCTAGATTTTCTATTTCGAAGAAGCTATGCTAAAAGGATACACTGGTGATAAAGGAGAAAAAACATGTTTATGTACGTCACAATACTAGGATTTTTAGCTTTTGCACTGTATGCTTGTACATTTGTGTATGCCATCATTAATAAAAGTGGACAAGCAAAGCAAAATGGAAAGCGCGCACTGATTGGCTTCTTAGTCATGGCTGTAGGTTTAATCGGTATGCAAGTGTCATAGTTTGAGATTTCTTTGACAATTTTGCCACCTTCACTTATAGTTAACCATGAGCGAACGTATGTATCTGTTTTTGAGTTTTCGTTCATAAATTGAATAAGAAAGAAGGTGGCAAAATTGAGATACCATACACATATTGCAACATCGATTGCTGCCGGTGCAGGAGTAGCGATTCAGACAGATGTCGCTTTTACTTTTCCATACGTCGTAGGCATAGCCATTGGCTCATTGCTCCCCGATATCGATGAGCCAAACTCATACGTTGGACGAAGATCGTTTGGGCTTGCAAAAGTAATTAAAAGCATTTTTGGGCATCGTGGAATTACACATTCACTTCTTGTTTGTGGACTTATTTTTTATTTATATCAGCTATATTCATATGAATGGTTGTTTGGGATAGCGTGTGGCTATATCTTTCATGTAATAGGCGACTTCTTTTCAAAAAGAGGTGTGCCTTTATTTTGGCCCATTGTACGAAAGAAAATAAAATCGCCTCTCACATACGAAACAGGGAAACCTTCAGAACAGCTTATCTTTTACATAGCAATAGGTCTTATCATTTATTTCTTGTACAAATATAGCTTATATTCTCAGCTGTTTTAATGTTAAAAACCCCGACTTAACTAGTCGGGGTTTTTAACATTAAGATAGAATTGGCTTCAACATGTGTAATCGGTAACATAACGTCAATTGTTGTACCTTCTTGAAGCATGCTTGTTACGCTAAGTGTACCTTTATGCTCAAGTATAACCTTATTACAAATAGTTAAGCCTAATCCAACGCCGTGCTCTTTTGTTGTATAAAAAGGTTGACCAATTTTTTTTATTCGATCAGCATCCATGCCACAACCATTGTCCATAATTTGAATAGTAACGTGCTGTTGATTTATCTTGTTAAAAGAGACCGTAATTTGTCCTCCAAGAGGCATCGCATCAATTGCATTTTGAATGACATGTATAAATACCAGCTTTAATTGATGGGGTTGTCCATGAATGACAAAGTTACCGTGAGCAGTATTGTATTCATAAACCACTTTAATGCCTTGGTGTATAAAAGCTTGGGAGAAACGTTTTGTCACATCTTTCAATAAAGCAAGTAAATCAATGGGCTCGTAAGGTCGAACTTCTTGTTTGGCTAAACTCATAAATTCATTTACAATTTGTTCAATTTGATCAATTTCACTTTGCATCATGCGACGATAAGCAATATCCTGAGCACTTTGATATTCTTCACTAAACAGTTGTAAGAAACCTTTAATCGTGGTTAAAGGATTTCTAATTTCATGAGCAATACTTGCAGCTAATTCCCCAATTGCTGATAATTTTTCAGCATTTCTCATCATTTCTTCAAGCTTTCGCTGTTCTGTTATATCACGAGAGACGAACACAAAACCTTCAACTTTTCCATCATTAACAATAGGTACGCCTTTTCCTTCAAGCAAAATAGAAGTGCCATTAGCATGTAGATTTCGATAATGAAAAGTACTTGCTGTTTTTGTTAACTTCATGTTTTCAATTCCGGTTGCTACTTTTGTATGATCATCTTCATGTACATGAAGAAGTACATCCTTCCCAATTAAGGAACAAGGAAGAAGGCCGAGTGTGTACTGGTAAGAGGGTGAAGCATATTCATAGCAACCATCGATTCCGACTACGCAAATTAAATCGTGCGTGTGAGAGAGAATTAAGCGATGGCGAATTTCACTTTGCTTTAAATGCTCTTCCGCTTCTTTACGAGCTTGAATATCACGAGCGGTAATAACAACGTAGGTTACTTGATTATCTTTTACAGATGGAATCCCTCGCCCTTCAACCCAAATATAAGAGCCGTCGTCTTTTAGTAAACGATATTCTGCACTCATTTCAACTTTTAATGAAAACACTTGATTTAATTTATGTCGTATCTGATCTATATCATTAGGATGTATTACGCTAAAGTTTAAAGACTGTCCTTCTTCTGTTGGTAAATAACCTAATACGGATAAATGAGAAGGGGAGTTATAAATTAAATGCCCATGCTGGTCCACAACGGTGATTAAATCTCGCATATTATCTGTAATGATTCGATCTTTTAGCTGATGAAAAGATAACACTTGGTTTTCGTTAAATTGATATTTTACAGGTGTACCACACATTCTGCAAAAATTATATTCTTCTTGATAACCGCAAGATGAACAAACAGGCATAGAATCACTCCAATCTTCCGTAAGGTAAAATATAGGCTCTATGTTATATTATACCTCATTCTAAACAGTTCTTGGTAGAAAGAAAACCCAAAAGAGACGTTCTTTCGATAGATACAAAGTCTCATTTTTGGGTTTGGTTTTTTTATGGAGGAAGGCTCTTTTAGTAAAAAACCTTCGAATTGACGAGCTGTAATCCCATACTCATCACAGAGGCGAATTAAAAGTTGCTCTTGCTGTTTTATATCTGGTTCATAGTTAGTATTCCAATAAATTGCGGTAGGGTTTACTTCTTTAATGAGAGATTCAATGGTTGGATTAGCCATCATAAACGTCCTTTCTTTCAATAGTTTGCTATCTAGTATAAACATAAATAATTCGATTGCCCAAGTTTTAATATGTTGCCCATTTTTAATAGGACGAAATTCGAACGGAAAGAAAGGTGAATATGTTAAAACGGTAATAGTAACGGAAGGAGCCCTATAAATGAAACATGTATATGGAAGTTTACCAACTCCAATGCACGATCCTCGAATGAATCAACCGACA
>NZ_BCVD01000117.1 GCF_001591565.1 Priestia flexa NBRC 15715
CATTCCACTTTAGCTATAGTTAAAAGGCATAGTAATTATAGTTATTATATATTTTACGTTATAGCTAAATTTAGGTAAGATAAGTTTGTAGCATTCATCTTCTCAATTTATACCTCATCGGTATAAGCCAAAAATACTTTCTTTTTCCCCCAATAGAGTCGCCGATTAGGCGGCTCTATTATTATGAATAAGCTAAAGGAGGAACATCATAATGAAGGTTTTAACATTATTTGTTCAAATTCTTTTTTTCATATTAATCTTTTTTGTTGGTCAACAGATTTCTCAAGCGCTGAACCTTCCTATTCCAGGAAGCATTGTTGGATTTGGTTTGCTGTTTTTGTTGCTTCATTTGAAGGTCATTAAATTAAATTGGGTAGAGCGAGCTGGCAATTTGCTTGTTGGTGAACTATTACTCTTTTTTATTCCAGCCGTTGTAGGTCTAATTAATTATGGAGACGTTCTTAAATCATTTGGACTTCAAATTTTAATTGTTATTACGATAAGTACCATTGTAGTTATGGCGATTACCGGAATGATGGCTGAATCTATTTCTAAACGCAAGGAGGTGTCAAACGAATGACTTGGTTAACAGCTGTAGCATTTCCACTTACACTCGTTGTCTATACGCTTTCAAAATGGCTTTATAAAAAATATAAAACCATTTTGGTTTCGCCTATTTTACTAGCTCCCTGCTTGCTCATCATATTTTTATTATTCTCACATGGTTCATACGATCAGTATAAGCAAGGAGCAGACTTTATTAGCTACATGCTCGGACCCGCTACGGTAGCATTTGCTGTGCCGATGTATAAGTATTTTCATCTTCTAAAAAAACATCGTGTAGAAATTGCCGTAAGCGTAGCAACTGGAACTCTTGTAGCGATGGTATCTTCAATGGTTTTAGCAGGTCTTTTCCATATGAAAGCCACGCTTGTACAAAGTATTATTCCACGTTCTGTGACTATTCCTATTGCCATTAACGTATCAGAAACGCTTGGAGGAGATCCGAATATTACAATTTTATTCGTTGTGCTGTCAGGCATTATTGGAACGTTTATTGCACCTACCCTTATCAAATACCTTGCTCTTCACTCTTCACTAGCTAAAGGCTTGCTTTTAGGAGTGGCGTCACACGGTACAGGTACGGCTCGTGCATTCGAGTTTGGTAAAATTGAAGGGACATTCTCAAGCTTAGGAATGATTGTAGCAGCGCTTTTAACGATCGTGTTTGCTAATATCTTTTTACCTTTGCTCTTTTAAACAACACAAGGTTGGGACATAACGAAATGCTCCCTTCTCAAAGACGAATCATAACGTTTCTACAATAGTTAATTTATAGCAACAAGTTCGTTCCATTGCGCTACGGACACTCGCTTTCCGCGAGGAGGAATCTGAGCCTCCTCGCTGCGCTTGCGGGGTCTCAACCTTTCCTCTATCTCTCGCAGGAGTCGAGTGTCTTATGCTCCATTCCACTATTTTCCTAAAGACGATTTCCAAATCATCAAAAAAACCGAGCTACTGAGAGTTAACTTTCAATAGATCGGATAGATTATTACCAGGAAGACTTAGGTCATAGCCTCATTTTATACTATAAAATTCAAAAAAGATGCTCTAATCACTAGAGCATCTTTTTTATTAGATATGGAATTTTGATTTTACAAATTCAATTACTTCTTCAGTAGAAGACATTGATAAAATCTCATCTAAGTGTGGTTCAATATCCGCTTTTGATAATTGACGGATTTGAGAACGTGCTTTTAAGATAGATGTTGCGCTCATTGAGAATTCATCTAAGCCTAAGCCTAAAAGAATTGGAATCGCAATTTCATCTCCAGCCATTTCTCCACACATACCAACCCATTTGCCTTCTTTATGAGCCGCTTTAATAACCATGTTTACTAAGCGTAAGATTGCCGGGTTATACGGTTGATATAAGTAAGATACGCGCTCATTCATGCGGTCAGCCGCAAGCGTGTATTGAATTAAATCGTTTGTTCCAATTGAGAAGAAGTCTACTTCTTTTGCAAATAAATCTGCAATAACTGCTGAAGAAGGAATTTCAACCATCATACCTACTTCAATGTTATCAGAAACGCTAACGCCCTCTGCTTCAAGCTTTGCTTTTTCTTCTAAAAGAATGGCTTTTGCTTGGCGGAACTCGTCAACTGTTGCAATCATTGGGAACATGATTTTTAAGTTTCCATATACGCTAGCACGTAATAACGCACGAAGCTGTGTACGGAACATATCTTGCATTTCTAAGCATAGACGGATTGCACGGAAACCTAAGAATGGATTCATTTCTTTAGGTAGGTTTAGATAAGGAAGCTCTTTATCTCCACCGATATCTAAAGTACGAACAACAACAGGCTTGCCTTCCATACGCTCTAAAACTGTTTTGTATGATGTGAATTGTTCTTCCTCTGTTGGAAGTTCTTCACGACCCATATATAAGAACTCTGTACGGTAAAGACCAACGCCTTCACCACCGTTTTCTAATACACCTTTAACATCTTCAGGCGTTCCAATATTAGCAGCAAGTTCTACGTGATGATCATCCGCTGAAACTGTTTTTTCGTTTACAAGCTTTGCCCATTCAGCTTTTTGTGCTGCATATTCTTCTGCCTTTTTCTCATACGCTTTAATCGTTTCTTCTGATGGGTTAACAATAACGTTTCCATCAAGACCATCAACGATTACAAGTGTACCGTTTTCAATGTCTTCCATAACTGTTTTTGTTCCAACAACAGCTGGAATTTCCATTGAACGGGCCATAATTGCAGAGTGAGAAGTACGGCCTCCGATATCAGTTGTAAACCCTTTTACAAATTTACGATTTAACTGAGCTGTGTCAGATGGCGTTAAGTCTTCTGCAATAATGACAACTTCTTCAGAAATCATGCTTGGGTTTGAAACGTTTACACCTAAAAGATGTGCTAATACACGCTTCGTTACGTCACGAATATCTGCTGCACGCTCTTTCATGTATTCGTTATCCATTGACTCAAACATGTTGATGAACATCGCTGCAACTTCGTCTAGTGCGACTTCTGCATTCACGTTTTCACCAGTAATTTTATCTTTAATCGGATTGATTAATTCCGGATCGCTTAATACTAATAAATGTGCTGCAAAGATTTCAGCTTTATCTTCGCCAAGTTCTTTACGCGCATGTTCTTTAATCGTTTCAAGCTCTGATCTAGATGTTGCAAGTGCTTCTTCTAGACGAGCTACTTCAGCTTCAACGTCTGAAACGGATTTCTTTTCAACGGTTAACTCTGGATTTTCTAGACGGAATGCTTTAGCAATAGCAATGCCGCTAGAAGCGGCAATGCCTTGAATTTCCACTGTCATTATTCGCCTAATCCTTCTTTTTTCATTGTATCTTCAAGAGCTGCAATTGCATCAGCTTCGTCTGAACCTTCAGCAGAAATTGTGATTGTAGCTCCTTTTTGGATACCTAAAGACATAACGCCCATGATTGATTTTAAGTTTACAGTTTTACCGTTGAACTCTAAGTTGATATCAGAATCAAATTTGCTAGCTGCTTGTACTAATGTTGTTGCTGGACGTGCGTGAATTCCTGAGTCTGCTGTTACTGTAAATGTTTTTTGTGCCATGTTAAATCAATCTCCTTTTTACTTTGAAATAGTAATAATATTTTGTTCTTGCAATGAAACTTCGCCTTGCTTTAAGATTTCTACCTTTTCATCTGCTTGTAGGTTTGTAAAGATGACAGGTGTAATCGTAGATGGTGCATTTGATTTTACAAAATCCAAGTCAACTTGTAATAATGGTTGGCCTTGCTTCACTTCGTCACCTTGAGCAACAAGTGCATCAAAACCTTCACCTTTTAAGTTAACTGTGTCAATTCCAAAGTGAATTAGAATTTCTTGCCCAGTCGTTGATTCAATTCCTAAAGCATGCTTCGTCGGGAATAAGTTTACTATCTTTCCATCCACTGGCGCAACTACTGTGCCTGTTTTCGGAATAATCGCAAAACCGTCACCCATTAATTTTTGTGAGAATACTTGGTCCGGTACTTCTGATAATGGAACTAATTCTCCTTCAATTGGTGAAACAATGTCGCCACCGTTTGTGCTTACCGCAGCTTTCGATGCTTCTTCTACAGCTTTTGGTTCTTCTTTTGGTGCAACAGGCGTTTTGCCATCCATAATGTCTTTAATCTGACTCTTTAACGTATCAGATTTAGGACCAAAGATTGCTTGAATATTGTTACCTACTTCTAACACACCAGAAGCCCCTAACTTTTTCAATCGCTCTTTATCAACATTTTTAACATCATCAACTGATACACGTAAACGAGTAATACATGCGTCTAAGTGCGTAATGTTTGGTTGACCACCTAATGCTTCTAGGATATTGCGTGGTAATTCACCCGCTTCAACCTTATCACTATCTGCATCATCCGATTTCTCTTCACGACCTGGTGTTTTTAAATTAAACTTACGGATCGCAAAGCGGAAACCAAAGTAATAAATAACTGCTAGAACAAGACCAACTGGGATTACTAACCACCAATCTGTTCTATTTTGTAACACACCGAATAGGATATAGTCAATAACCCCACCGGAGAATGTCATACCAATTTTAACATTTAAAATCTCCATGATCATAAATGATAGACCAGCAAACACTGCGTGAATTGCGAATAAAACTGGTGCTACGAATAAGAATGAGAACTCAAGTGGTTCTGTAATACCTGTTAAGAATGATGTTAAAGCCGCTGAACCCATGATACCAGCTACATACTTCTTATTTTCAGGACGAGCTTCGTGATAAATAGCAAGCGCTGCTGCTGGTAAACCGAACATCATGAACGGGAATTTACCAACTTGGAACGTACCTGCTGTTAATTCAGCACCATCTGCTAATTGTGCCATGAAGATACGTTGGTCTCCACGGAACACTTCACCAGCTTGATTCACATAAGACCCAAACTCATACCAGAATGGTGAATAGAAAATATGGTGTAAACCGAATGGAATTAATGAACGCTCAATAACCCCGAAGATAAATGCCGATAGCGTTAAGTTTGCATCAATCATATTGTTTGAGAATGCATTTAGTGCATTTTGAATGATTGGCCATATTGCTACCATGATTAAACCAATAACAATTGATGATACCGCTGTTGCGATTGGAACAAAGCGCTTACCAGCAAAGAAACCTAAATATGGAGGTAGCTCGATGTTAAAGAAACGGTTGTACATAGCCGCTGCTAGCACCCCAATTATAATACCACCAAACACACCTGTTTGTAACGTTGGAATTCCTAACACACTTGCGTATGCAGGATCTTCTAATAACTTAGCAAATTCAGCTGGTTTTAAACCATCCAGCCCTTTTACTGTACCCATCGTTACGTTCATAATTAAATAACCAACGATTGCTGCAAGTCCGGCTACGCCTTCTCCTCCAGCTAACCCAACTGCTACCCCTACAGCAAATAGTAAAGGTAAGTTACCAAAAATAATGTCTCCAGCGTTGGACATAACATGAGCAACCATCTGGAACCAGTCAGCATTTAAAGCCGGTAATCTTTCAAGTAACGTTTCATTTTGAAAAGCAGTACCAAACCCAAGTAGGATACCTGCTGCCGGTAAAATCGCAACCGGCAACATAAGTGCTTTTCCGACTTTTTGTAAGACGCCAAAAAGCTTTTTAAACATGGCGTTTTACCCCCTTTTTATATTTGTATTGTGCAACAAGATGATGTTTTGATACACATTCAATTCAAACGCTTTCTTTTTAACCAAAAAGGGTACGTGAATCTAAGTGAGTATTTCATTAGTTTGTTCATGATTACGCTTTCTTACAACAAAAAAGGCATGGTGAAAATTGAAACACCAACAAAAGGATAGACCTATCCCTGTCCATGCGTTTCATTTCTCACTCATGCCTGATCGTATCAGTAACACGTATGAAATGATTTTATAAATCCGATTTTGTCATAAGTCGCTGCAGATGCATCGTTAAATAAACGGCTTCTGCTTCATAAACTGGTAAGTGTAGAGCTTGTTGCATAATTTTAATCACTTTCCATGAGACATTGTAACATAGAGGATATTCCTCTTTCAATAGTAAAGCAATTTTTTTTGGTTCTTCAATGACTTCCCCTGTCTTCACCCGATCAATTGCAAAATGCAAGTGGCGAATTAGCCTCATATAATGAACAGATTCTTTGTTCACATCAAGGTTTAAAGACTCTTCAATGACGTTAATAATTGTTTGAATAAGCTGCGAATCTTGATTTACTTCTAAAATATTTTTTTCCGTTAGCGCGCTGTGAATATGCAGTGCAATAAACCCCACTTCCCCTATCGGTAGCTGCACTCCAATTTTTTCATGAATCATTGCTACAACCTCTTCAGCAATTTCAAATTCTTTTGGGTAAAGAGCTTTTGTTTCAATTAAAAAAGGATTTTTCAAATCAAGGCCTTGTTGAAAACGCTTTACAGCAAATGCAATATGATCTGTTAATCCGATATGAATGTGCTCATTTAAAGGTTTAGATACACGTGCTTGTATATGTGTAATGATATCATTCATCATCTCAATTACATTTTCGTCAACCTGTAGTAAAAGCTGCTTATATTGTTCCTGCTCTTCCTCGCTTTTAAGCAAAAACATCTTTTCTACAGCATCTGCATCTATTTCGTCGTTTTTCTTTTTATTAAAGCCAATTCCTTTTCCTATTAAAACAACCTCTTTGTATGCATTGTGTGTAGCAATTAAAACATTATTATTTAGTACCTTTTTTACAAAAAAGGACTCTCTCACGAATCCTTCACTCCCCTACTTGACTTCAATTACGCGTTTTTTTATTGTACGAAAACTGGCAAAAGAACGTCAAATCTTTTGTTTTGTTTCATTTTTACCTTTATAACCTAATGAAAGAAGCATCTCTTGGGAAAGTAAATATTTTCCTTCATTAAATGTTTAATAAGTAAAAGCTTACCTTTTTTTATACTAGCTTCAAAATAATTTATTGTACGTACTATCTTAGTGCTTATTTCTCATAAACGCAATGAATTTTTTTGAGTCGGTTCCATAACATGCATTGACAATAAATTGGTTATATTTAGCTGTAAATAAAATTACTACAGCATCTAATAGTGCAAAGAACCCCAACGAATTCCATTTAGGTAACACCAATATATCTGTAGACAGTAAAACGAAATCAGCTATTCGAAAACCAAGAAAAAAGCAGCCTAGCATGGTTAGAGAACGCTTTAAAATTCCCCAAGAATATAGGGCTGTTAAAAGCCATACATAAAGTGTATTAAAACTAAGCACATCCCGTGTCTCTGATTGAAACCACCCCACATGTATAGAGTGGGTTTTAAACATGGCAAGTAAAAACAACATGATGGTTGTGTTAATTGCTAATAAGCTAAAGAATAAGTTTAATACATGAATCCACCGCTCAAATCGATCAGACAGCCACGCATGCCATGTCTTTGCAATGACGAACCCAATTGTCATAAAAATACCTGTGTAAATCGTTTTCCACCAATACTGTGTATACACACCTAAAGAGATAAACAATTCTTCAATTCCCATAAAAATAAACGATATAAGTACAATATAACGAAACTTCAGCTGATAAGCCCCAATTAAAACAGCGATAACTGGAAATGCAAAGGCTTGTGATACCAACGACCCCAAAATATTATCAAGGTCTGTTTCATGTACAAAATTCGGATTATATTGATAGCTTTTAAATAGTACAAGAATGAAGTACTCCAACACGTACGCTAAACCAATCATAAAGAATAATAAGATAATCAGTTTTTTATCCCTTGTATTCCATAGAACAAAAACAAAGATTAGGACATTTATGATAATTAAAACCAAAAACGGTATATAATGAGGCATGAAAGTCTCCCTTAACATAAACTAGTTACTATATAGGGTAAAACCTTTCCTGTAAATTATACATTTGTAAATAGTTTAAAAAACGCTTGCTACAGTTCTAGACTGCAACAAGCGCTTTTATTACCCTTCAATTAAACGAGACAAATTTGCCATCTCAATAGCAGAAGCTGCTGCTTCCCATCCTTTGTTACCGGCTTTTGTACCTGCACGTTCAATCGCTTGTTCAATTGTTTCCGTTGTCAGTACACCAAAGATAATTGGTACGCCCGTTTGTAGACTCTGTGAAGCAACGCCTTTTGCTACTTCGTTACAAACAAAATCAAAGTGTGGTGTTGCGCCGCGAATAACTGTTCCTAACGTAATCACCGCATCATACTTTTTTGATTCTGCGAATTTTTTTGCAATTAACGGAATTTCGTATGCGCCAGGTACCCAAGCAATGTCCACATCTGCTTCTGCTACACCATGACGTTTTAGCGCGTCTTGCGCTCCGCCTAACAATCGGCTTGTAATAAATTCATTAAAACGCCCCACTACAATTGCAACTTTTAATCCAGTACCAACTAAATTCCCCTCAAACACATGACTCATTTTCTATTCCTCCTAGTTTTTTTATGTTTTATGTGTAAATTAAATAATTAAAAATGTAATAAGTGACCTAGTTTCGTCGCTTTTGTATTTAAATATTTCTCATTTTCGGCTTCCTTTGGCATTTCAATTGGAAGACGTTCAACTACCTCAAGATCATAACCTTTTAAACCGGTAATTTTACGCGGGTTATTGGTTAAAAGCTTCATCTTTTTCACGCCTAAATCCTTTAAAATTTGCGCACCAATCCCATATTCACGAAGGTCATCAGCAAACCCTAATTTTTCATTAGCCTCAACCGTGTCATATCCCTGCTCTTGCAGTTCATATGCTTTTAATTTATTTATTAACCCAATACCTCTTCCTTCTTGACGCATATAAAGAAGGATTCCCGATTGTTCCTCTTCAATTTTTGACAGTGCTGCATGAAGCTGTGGTCCACAATCGCAGCGTTTGGATCCAAAAATATCGCCAGTTAAACACTCAGAATGAACACGAACAAGAACAGGTTCTTCGGGATTAATTTTACCTTTTACAATAGCTACATGTTCTTTATCATCAATTTTATTTGTATATCCAATCGCCTTAAAGTCACCAAAAGCAGTTGGTAATTGAATTTCTACCTCGCGCTTTACAAGCTCATCATGCTTGCGACGATACGCAATAAGATCTTTAATTGTAATCATTTTTAAGTCAAATTGCTCTGCGATCACAGCAAGGTCTGCCACGCGTGCCATAGTTCCATCTTCTTTCATGATTTCACAAATAACACCCGCAGGCTTACCTCCAGCAAGAAGTGCTAAGTCAACGGCAGCTTCTGTATGACCTGCACGTCGTAATACTCCTCCTTTTTTCGCAATTAAAGGAAATACGTGACCCGGTCTACGAAAGTCTGTAGCTTTAGCTTTATCATCAATTAATGCTTGAATGGTTGCCGAACGCTCATGAGCACTAATTCCCGTTGTTGTTGATACATGATCAACACTAACAGTAAAAGCTGTACCATGCATATCCGTATTGGTTGTTACCATAGGATTAAGCTCTAATTTAGCAGCAACTTCTTCTGTGATTGGTGTACAAATCAAACCTCGACCATGCGTTGCCATGAAGTTAACGATTTCGGGAGTAGTCGTTTCAGCTAGTGAAATAAAATCCCCTTCGTTTTCGCGGTCTTCATCATCACAAACAATAACCACTTTACCTTTTTTTAAATCATCAATTGCTTCTTCTACTGTGTGAAACATTTTTCTCACCTCTCTTTTAATTTGTAAACCCGTGCTTTTCGAGTAAACTTTGCATATTGGAAGGTTTCGGTGCAGGAGCAGATGAAGGTTTCATCATCATTTCTTTAATATATTTGGCTAACATATCACATTCAATGTTAACAACATCTCCTCGTTCTTTTCTTCCAATAATTGTTTCTTTGGCAGTATGCGGAATTAAAGAAATTGTAAAAGAATGATCTGTAACATTAAATATCGTTAAGCTTGTCCCATCAACAGTAACAGAGCCCTTTAACATCATATAATGACGAAGGCTAGGGTCTACCTTAATTTCATAATATACAGCATTGCCTCTTCGCTCTTTATTCACAATTGTACCGATACCATCAACATGCCCACTCACAAAATGACCACCAAACCGTCCATTTGCGCTCATCGCACGCTCTAAATTAACCTTTGAGCCCACGGTCAATAATTGGAGCGTACTCGCTTTGATTGTTTCAGGCATCACGTCAACGGTAAATCGATTAGTTGAAAATGAAGTCACTGTCAGACACACACCATTAACTGCAATACTGTCTCCTAGAGACACATCCTGTAGGACAACACGTGCTTCAATGGTTAATACAATTGCTTCTTTTCCTTTGTTAATTTGTTTCACTTGACCAATTTCTTCAATAATTCCTGTAAACATTCTTTCACCTTCTTTCCCCATACAATGTACGCAAAAAGCCCCCTTAAACAAGTGTCCAAGGGGGGTGTTTTTAGAATCAGTGTATACAAAGCATCCACAAACAAGATAGCACTTAATAGCCATCTCACTTTGCGATATACTAAATAAGCAGTTGGATATAACGGTTTTCTAAAAAAGCCATTACGCCTATGTAATCGCTACACATCCACTGTGCTCCTGATCCTTCTCCCATCCAGACTTTTACTGTCGGCTCTAGATTTTAACTAGATCCACCGTTATCGAAAAATACGAAAACGGGTCACGGGCTTAAAGGCATTGCCTTATCACCGCCGGTTGGGACTTACACCCGACCCCGAAGGATATTTATGTCGACAATATCTGTCGAATTTGACCTTATTATAGCAAAGCTTTAAACAGTTGTCACACTTTTTAACACATTTTCACTTAACTTACAGAGTTAACTTTTTTCTTTTTTGATACAGAGCATAACTAAAAGTGCTAATCCAATATAGCCGAAAATCGGATACAGCACCTTCAACAACTCTCCATACCCAACCTGTGCAACTAGAAAACATAGCGCAAAGATAAAGGCAAAAGCTCGCTGATTTGAGATTGGCAATATGGATTGAATCTGTCTAGCAATTCCAAATACATTTCCAATTAGTGTGGTGAAAATCTCTCCAAAAACTACTAGTAAAAAGAGCCAATTAACGAAAAGGCCAATATGTTTTACTACTTCACTCATTGGAATATCTAAATGGTATGCATACGGCAAGTTTGAAAGAGCTAAATGCGTTGCCACCATCATAAATGTTAAACCAATTCCTCCTAAAACCGCACCGTTTTTAATGACTTTTCTATCTTTCACTTCACTTCCTAAAGGAACAAGGACGGCTTGTGCTAATGCTAAATTAAGAGCCACATACAAAAAAGGACTAATCAGCCAGTTCCAATCCCCTTGAAAATGAACCGTTGACACTTGTAAAAATGAAAAATCAGGAGCGTGTGGAATAAAGATTAAAATTGAAAAAGCAAGCATCATTGGCACTACAAGTGAATTAACAAATAGTAACCCATTAATTCCTTTGGACACTGATATGTATGCTAAACCAATTGTAAGAAGCATACCCACCTGTGGCCAAAGTCCAAACTGTTCGGCTGCAATTGCTCCCGTACTCGCTAGCATAACGGATGTGACTCCAAACAAAATAATAATGGTAAATCCATTAATCAGCTTCCCCATAAATATACCGAATAGATGCGTATTTAACGTTTGATAAGACGTTGCATCAATCGATTGTGCAATAAGCATCATTTTTGACCCTAACCAAATAAAGAACAAACCGCTAATTAAAATTCCGAATAAACCCATTGAGCCATACTGAGTAAAAAATTGAACAATTTCTTTACCCGTTGCAAACCCAGCCCCCACTACCGTACCGATATAGGTAGCAGCTACTTGTAGCGTCAGCTTCCATTTACTCAAGTTCTCCACCTCATTTTCTTGGAACTCACTATTTTTTATTCTTTATGACAACATGTCTTATCGCTCAGAAAAGCAGCTTGTACTAAACTATATGTAGAGGAAAAGTAAAAATGACGAATCTTTAAAGATGTAATCGCTTTATCTACCTGTTATAATCAAAGCGAATTTACTATCTAGTTCTTTTGAAAGGGTTGAAGGTATGCAATACATAAAGCTAGCGGAAGATTTAAAGTTTTCAAGAATTATTCATGGGTTATGGCGTTTAGCCGATTGGAACTTATCAACAAATGATACGCAAACTCTAATTGAACAATGCTTAGATCGAGGTATTACTACATTTGACCATGCGGATATTTATGGTAACTACAGCTGTGAAAAGTTATTTGGGCAAGCGTTAGCGCAAAAGCCTTCTTTACTTTTAATCGTTCAGGTTTTTTATTGATTGTGAAAACAATGTTGAAAATAGGCTGGAATGAAGCGTAGCGTAG
>NZ_BCVD01000118.1 GCF_001591565.1 Priestia flexa NBRC 15715
CTTTATGTTTATAATGACGGTAAGACGAACTAAAGGGGGTGACTAGATGGATAGTATAATCTTTGACTTAGACGGAACGCTCTGGAATTCAATTGGAACAGTAGCTATCGCTTGGAACGAAGTCATTAAGAAGAGCAATTATGTTGAAAGAGAAGTAACAGAAAGAGCCTTTGAACAAACCATGGGTCTTCCATTTCAAGAAATTGCTCAAAAACTATTCCCAGAATTAGATGAACAAAAGCAAAAACAGATTCTAGCGGAGTGTTGTGAAGTAGAGAATACTTATTTGGAAAAACACGGTGGTAATCTGTATCCACAAGTAGAAGAAACGCTAAAAGAGCTCTCTAAAAAATATAAATTGTATATTGTGAGCAATTGCCAAGCAGGCTATATTGAAGCTTTTTATAACTATCATAAGCTAGATGCACATTTTATTGACTTTGAAAATCCTGGGCGCACAGGTTTATCAAAAGGTGAGAACATTAAGCTCATCATGAAGCGTAATAAATTAAAAAGTTCTGTGTATGTAGGAGACACACAAGGAGATTTTCAAGCAGCTCAGTATGCGGGTATTCCATTTGTCTACGCATCGTATGGATTTGGCGAAGTTGAAGCGCCTGATTATACAATTGGTACGTTTCAAGAGCTAAAAGAACTGTTTTAGCAGCTCTTTGGGTTTAAGATATATGTATGCCAATGCGCGCCGTTTCACAGTCTATATACATAAATATACCTTTGTCTTGAGAGGATGTGACAAAGTTAGCTTTCTTCTTCATTGAATGTAAGCGGTTCATATCCTAACATTATAAGTGTAATTATGATATAGAAAGGAAGAGAGCACATGGCTCAATCAAATATAAAAGTAGGCGTTCAAAAGTTTGGTAACTTTTTAAGCTCAATGGTAATGCCAAATATCGGGGCATTTATTGCCTGGGGTCTAATTACGGCACTATTTATTGAGAAAGGCTTTTTTCCAAATGAAGAGCTTGCTAAGCTTGTTGGACCAATGGTTACGTACTTATTGCCCCTTTTGATTGGTTATACTGGTGGTAAGCTTGTTCATGACCAGCGCGGTGCAGTTGTTGGTGCCATTGCTACAATGGGAGTTATTGTTGGAGCAGATATTCCAATGTTCCTTGGAGCGATGATTGTGGGTCCACTTGGTGGGTATGTTATTAAGAAATTTGATCAGTTAATTGACGGTAAAATTAAAACAGGCTTTGAAATGCTTGTAAACAATTTTTCGGCAGGTATTTTAGGTGGCGTATTAGCCATTTTAGCTTTCTTAGGTATTAGTCCTGCAGTAGACGCGTTTACCCAAGCGCTAATTGTTGGTGTAGATTGGTTAGTAGGTGCTGGATTACTTCCACTAACAAGCATTTTAATTGAACCAGCAAAAATTCTATTCTTAAATAATGCAATTAATCATGGAATCTTATCGCCAATTGGTGCAGAGCAAATTCGTACTACTGGCCAGTCTGTCTTGCTACTTCTTGAAGCAAATCCAGGCCCTGGTCTAGGCGTACTGTTAGCTTATTGGTTCTTTGGGCGTGGAACAGCGAAGCAATCTGCTCCAGGTGCAGCAGTTATTCACTTTATTGGAGGTATTCACGAAATTTACTTCCCGTATGTGTTAATGCGTCCAATGCTTATTATTGCGACAATTTTAGGAGGTATGAGCGGTGTATTCACGCTTGTACTGCTAGGTGGAGGTCTTCAAGCAGTTGCATCTCCGGGTAGTATCTTAGCTATTTTAGCTGCAACGCCAGGTAATGCAGGAAGCTACATCGCAAACATCGCAGGGGTTCTGGTAGCGACAGTCGTATCGTTTATTGTTTCAGCGTTTATCTTAAAAACAGGTAAGCAAACAGAAGATTTAGATGAGGCAACGCGCAAGATGCAAGAGATGAAAGGTAAAAAGAGTTCGGTTGCTGGTTCAATTGTGACAAATAAAGCAGCTTTACCACAAGGTGTTAACAAGATTGTATTCGCTTGTGACGCTGGAATGGGATCAAGTGCAATGGGAGCATCATTACTTCGTAAAAAAGTAAAAGAAGCCGGTTTAGATATCTTTGTTACAAATACAGCAATCAGCAATATTCCGAGTGATGCTCAAATTGTTATTACACAAGAAGAGCTTACTCCACGTGCTCAAAATAAAATTCCAGAAGCATATCATATTTCAGTAGATAATTTCTTATCTAGCCCTGAATATGACAAGCTTATTAATAAGCTTAAAGATGATTCTTCAGCGGAAGGGCGAGCTCCTGAAGTGGAGGAAGTAGTGGAATCAAGTCAAGAAGATGATAGCTTACTGCGCGAAGAGAATATCTTCCTTAATCAAGAGTTTAACAACAAAGAAGAAGCGATTCGATTTGCAGGGGAAGTGCTTGTAAAAGGTGGTTATGTGGAAGAAAGCTACATTGAAGCCATGATTGAGCGTGACAATATGACGTCTACGTATATGGGAAATGATGTTGCTATTCCACACGGTACAGAAGAAGCGAAAAAGAACGTATTAAAATCGGGATTCACTGTGCTACAAGTTCCAAATGGCGTTGATTTTGATGGTGAAAAAGTACGTTTAATCTTTGGTATTGCTGGTAAAGATGGTACGCACCTCGAAATTCTATCAGGTATCGCAGTAACATGTTCTGTCATGGATAACATTGAAAAAATGGTTCAAGCTAAATCAGCTAAAGAACTTAAAGCAATTATTCAAGGTGAGCTGAACTAAAGAAGTAAAAGAGTAGAAAGGCATGTGAAGTGCCTTTCTATTCGTTCTTTTTGAAAGGCGTTGATTTCTTTAGATAAGAAATGAGTTGATGCATGTGTTTATTACGTCCAGGGAAAAGACCATTATTGAGTTAATCATTAAAACGTCAGAAAAACATACGGCTTTATCCATTGCTAGTTTTTTGAAGGTAAGTGCTAGAACAGTACATCGGGATTTGAAAGCAATTGAATCCTTACTGAAGCAATTTAATTTGCAATTAGTTCGTACACAAGATGAAGGACTAATAATTAGCGGTAAAGATGAACAGATTTTCAAGTTGATCCAAGAACTTATGAAAGTTCAACCTACCGATCAGTCTCCGAAAGAACGTAAGCTACTATTGGTTATTAAGCTATTGGAAGAAGCATCTTTTAAGCTCCAAACGCTAGCTAAAGACTTAGGTGTTAGCATCACTACCTTAACCTCGTACTTGGATGAATTAACAGATTGGCTTGAACATTACAGTATAACCCTTGTTCGAAGAAGAGGAGTAGGGCTAGAGGTCGTTTCAACTGAAATCAATAAACGAAAAGCGCTTGCTAATTACTTTCTTGTTTATTTTGGAGAAGAGCTAATCGAACAGCTTTTTTTACTTGAAAATAATCAGTCAAAGCAGGAAAAGGCTTTATATTATTTTAATACTGCTTATTTGGCAGAGGTAGATCGCATTGTTAATTTGAAAATAAATAAAGGTCATTCTAGGTTAGCGGATAGCGATTATATGGGGTTAATGATTCATATATGCATCATGCTACAAAGGTCTGAGAAGGGCTTTCAGTTAGAAGAATCGATGTTAATTAATGAAGCGTCAAATGAGTACAAATTAATCAAAAGTGTGTGTCAAGAGCTCGAAGCACAGTTTTCTCTCAGCATTAACCCCAATGATATTACATTCTTAGCTGTTGTATTGCGAGCATCCAAGTTTCAAGTAGCCAACGCAGTGGATTACGATAGTCTAGTTTTAGGACGCATTATTAAGCGAGTTATTCAAGATGTTTCTAATCAGCTACACATTGATTTAACAAACGACTTTTCACTATTTCAAGGCTTGTTGGCACATATGGAACCATCTATATTTCGCATTCAACAGCACCTAGAAGCATTCAATCCTTTAACAGAAGAGATAAAAAAGAAGTATCCGCTGCTGTTTATGGCAGTAAGAAACAGCATGGAAAAAGAGTTTAAAGAGTTATCTTTTTCAGATGATGAAATTGCATATGTGGTTCTCCACTTTGGTTCTGCTTTAGTTGTGCGAGAGGAAAATGTGGTAATTAAAGCTTTAGTTGTATGTCCAACAGGCATTGGTACATCTAAGATGCTAGCGAGTCGGATAAAAAAAGAATTTATTGAAATTGATTCTGTTGATGTGAAATCAATTAAAGAAATTCATGAAACGAATACAGAGAGGTACGATCTTATTATTTCAACCGTTCGTTTACCATTTTTAGCATGTGAATACATCTTAGTTAATCCGCTGCTTAGCGATGAAGACATTAATTCTATTCGGACCTTTCTTCAAAAAAATGTGGAGGAGCTAACACAAAAGAACCGATATTCAGCAAAAAGCAATATAACCGCTACTTCAATTCCAGCTAGTAGGCCGCCTTTTCAACAAATAATGAAAGAAATAAAAGAAGTGTATACAAGTATTGATTCAATTTTTGACAATCTAAGAATTTACCGAGAAAGTTCGGAGATAGACCATGAACGAATCATTGCTCGTATGGTTGCGGCTGCTGAACGCGAAGCTTTGGTTTCAAATAAAGAAGCTATTGTCCAACAACTCAAGGAAAGAGAAGAAAAAGGGGGACTTGGTATTCCAGAAACAAGCATGGCTCTTTTTCACTGTCGTCATGAAGGAGTAGGAAAACTATTGTTTCAAATCTCTCATTTACACTATCCGTGTCAGGTAAAAGGAATGGATGGAAAGATGATGGAAGTCCGAAACCTACTGCTGATGTTGGCGCCAGAAAATCTTACCATCCGCGAGCAAGAGATTTTAAGCTTAATTAGTACAAACTTGATTGAAGATAAAGAAGCGATGATGATTTTTTCTTCGTCTAATGAAGAGATGATTCGAAAAAAACTGGAAGATACATTTTATGAATACTTACAAAATAATTTAATAAAGGAATGATAAGTGTGAAAACAGTTGTACATTTTGGCGCAGGTAATATTGGAAGAGGGTTTATCGGTTCACTATTTGCTCAGTCGGGATACCACGTTACGTTTGTTGATATTGCGCAAACAGTTATTGATAAACTCAATGAAGGTAAAGGGTACCATGTGAAAACCGCAGCAGAAAATGCCGAAGTGATTGAAGTGAATAATGTGTCTGGCTTAAATAATATGACGCAAGAGGAAGAAGTATTGGACGCTTTAAAAACGGCTACCTATATCACAACAGCTATCGGACCAACAATTTTACCTCGTATTGCGCCGTTGATTGCAAAAGGCTTAGCAGCTCGCGTCAAGGAAAACGATGAGAAAGTGTACGTTATTGCATGTGAAAATCAAATCTCGGCAACGGAATTACTAAAAGGTTATATTCTAGAAAACCTAGATGAAGAAACAAAAGAAGAGCTTTCTAAAAAAGTATCATTCTTTAACTCAGCAGTCGATCGTATTGTACCAATTCAATCGAATCCAGACTCTATTGATGTATTGGTTGAGCCATATTATGAGTGGGTAGTAGAGACAACAGAAGATATTCCAACAGTTGAAGGAATGAAAATTGTTCCGGACTTAGCGCCATTTATCGAACGTAAGCTTTTTACGGTTAATACAGGACACGCCGTAATTGCCTACTTAGGGTACTTGCAAGGAAAAGAAACAATTCATCAGACATTAGAGGATGCTGAGATTTATGAACAGGTACAAAAGACGTTGAAAGAAACAGGTGCGTATCTTGTTCAAAGGTATGGTCTTGATCAAGGTGAACATGAGGCATATATTAAGAAGATTATTGAGCGCTTCAAAAATGCTTATTTAAACGACTCTGTTAATCGTGTAGGGCGTTCACCTATTCGTAAGCTAGGCTCTCAAGATCGATTAGTTCGTCCAGCTGTAGAAGCAAAACAAGCAGGTTTGCCATATGCAAACTTAGCAAAGGCAATCGCTGCAGCATTGCTGTTTAATCCTTCAGAAGATGAAGAAGCTGTTCAGCTACAGACAATGCTTGAAGAACACGGTATTTTGTATGTGCTAAGTAAAGTGAGCGACTTACATGAAAACGATGATTTAACTCAAGAAATAATTAAGCACTACTCTCAATTACAGAAATAAAAATATCTTTTCCAAAACGAGCCTTATAATAAAAAGAGGCTCGTTTTCTAATGGAGTAAAAGGGGAGAGAGGATCCATGATAAAACCAAAAATATTTCAAGTTAACGGAACGGAGTATACTGTTCGACCTGCTAAAGTCAGTGATGCACCTGCACTTGCTGAATTGCGGTTACAAATTGATGGTGAAACAGAACATTTCGATCGTGTACAAGGAGAAGGCCTGATTGATGAAGGGGAATTTAAGGAGTTAATTTTGCTGGACACGTCTATACCCAACCATTTATTTCTCGTCGCGGAAGTAGAAGGGAACCTTGTTGGTTTTTCTAGATGTGAAGGCAGTCATCTGAAGCGACTCAAACATCAAGTCGAATTTGGAGTAGGTGTCATAAAAGAGTTTTGGGGATTAAAAATAGGTCAGGCATTACTAAGTCAATCGATTCTTTGGGCTCATCATCAAGGTCTTGTTAAGATGACGTTAAAGGTCATTGAAACGAATAAAAGTGCTATATATGTTTACAAAAAGTATGAGTTTGAAATAGAAGGAATTTTAAAGAAGCATAAGCGTCTATCTGATGGTCATTATTACAACACACTTATTATGAGCCGCTTTTTTAGCTGAATCATTCGTTTCGACTTCTCTTCAGAGGGAATACTTTCTATATCAATAAGTATCCGTAGGGAAGGGAGAAAAGATCGATGAGCTCTATTATTTATCAAAAATCTACGATGGTAGCATTGCTAGAAGGTGTTTATGATGGAACAATGACAAAAGAAGAGCTTTCTCAAAAAGGAGATTTTGGCCTGGGAACATTTCAGGCGTTAGATGGTGAAATGCTAGCGGTAGATGGGGGTTTTTATCATTTAAGAGAAGGAAAAGCGGTAGAGGTAGAAGCAAAAGACGTGCTTCCATTTGCCGTGATGACGTATTTTAAAGGCCAAACAGAAATGATTTTAGATGATGTATTAACTCAGAAAGAGCTTGAGCAACAGCTAGAAGCTCAAATGAGTAGTGAAAACGTCTTTTATGCAATTAAGATAGAAGGAGTTTTTAAACAAGTAAAAACAAGAACGGTAGCGAAACAAAGAAAGCCATATCCACCAATGACGGAAGTCGCTGAAAGCCAACCTGTTTTTGAACTGGAAGATGTAAAAGGAACAATGGTAGGTTTTTTTACGCCAAATTATGTAGCAGGTGTAGGAATTCCAGGATACCACTTCCATTTTATTGATGAACATAAAACGGCAGGTGGTCATGTTTTAGATGTAACAGTTCAAGATGTAAAGGTAATCTTAGAAGAAAAAACGTTTTTGGAATTGGACTTAGATGATACTCAGCGTTTTCGTAATGCTAATTTAGACAAAGAAAATATAAGAGAGGAAATTGAAGAAGTGGAATAAAGCATCGTTTAAGCGATGCTTTTTTTAATCCAAGTAAATGGAAATTTTTAAGTGACATAATTGCAAAAAACTCCTTGTGCTCAGCTTTAAAACATGTATAATAATACGAGTTGAAAGTAAACTTTAAGTTAAGTGTTACAAAACTTTATTTACTGGAAGTTTACTTATTTTAAACATGTTGAGGTTTAAATAAATGGAGATAGGTAAGAAGATTAAAAACTTACGTTTAAAAAAAGGATTAACGCAAGAAGAGCTTGGAGAACGGACTGACCTTAGCAAAGGTTATATTTCACAGTTAGAGCGAGATTTAAGTTCTCCTTCTCTTGAAACGTTTTTTAGTATTTTAGAAGTGTTGGGCTGCCAACCAAACGAGTTTTTTGATCAAGATAAAACGGTGCAAAAAGTTGTATATAAAAAAGAAGACTACACCAATTATTGTGATGAAGAAAAAGGCTATCACATTGAATGGTTAGTTCATGAATCGAATGAAAAAGAAATGGAACCTATTCGCTTAATTTTAGAAAAAAAAGGTGAATTTAAAGAATTTGAGCCTTCCTTATCTGAAACCTTTGGCTATGTGCTAAAAGGAGCTGTTATTGTTCAAATTGGTCAGCGAACGTATGAAGCGAAAGAAGGAGAAACGATTTACTTCCAAGCTGCTGAAGAGCATAAAATGTTCAATGCCTATGACGGCGTCACCGAGCTTATTGTAGTAGCGACAGAATCATATTTATAAAGAGATTAAGAGGAGAGACGATTGAAATGAACGATAATCAAGCGATTATTCGCTTTGAAAATGTAACAAAGCAATACGACAACGATTCAATAGTGCTTGATAATGTAAGCTTTGAAATTGAAAGAGGAAAGTTTTATACGCTACTAGGTCCATCAGGGTGTGGTAAAACGACTATCTTACGCTTAATTGCAGGGTTTACAGAGGCTTCAAGCGGAGATATCTATTTCAACGGTAAGAAAATTAATTCCGTGCCGGCTAACAAACGTCAAGTAAATACTGTGTTTCAGGATTATGCATTGTTTCCGCACCTTAATGTATTTGAAAACATTGCATTTGGATTACGAATAAAAAAAGTAAAGAATACAGAAGTCAAAAAGCGAGTGAGTGAAGCACTTCGATTCGTTAATTTGGAAGGATATGAAAATCGTGAAATTAAAGAGATGTCTGGAGGGCAACGCCAGCGCGTGGCAATTGCTCGAGCAATTGTAAACCAACCGGAGGTCATTTTACTTGATGAACCGCTATCGGCACTGGATTTAAAACTGCGTACGGAAATGCAGTATGAACTAAGAGAACTTCAACGCCGATTAGGTATTACATTTATTTTTGTTACGCATGACCAAGAAGAAGCACTAGCGATGTCTGATGAAATCTTTGTATTAAACAAAGGACATATTCAGCAAAGTGGTGCACCAACAGATATTTATGATGAACCAATTAATCGCTTTGTAGCAGATTTCATTGGGGAGTCAAATATTATTCCAGGAAGTATGGTTGAGGACTTTGTTGTAGAGTTTGCGGGTGAACGTTTTGAATGCGTCGATAAAGGCTTCGACCCAAATGAAAAAATAGAGATTGTCATTCGTCCGGAAGACTTAGAAATTACGGATCCAGAAAAAGGTAAAATCCAAGTGAAGGTTGACTCTCAGCTGTTTAGAGGGGTTCATTATGAAATTTGTGGATACGATAAGGATGGAAACGAGTGGCTTGTGCATTCAACAAAAAAAGCAACAGTAGACGAAGAAATTGGTCTTTACTTTGATCCTGAAGCAATTCACGTTATGCGCTTTGGTGAAACAGAGGAAGAGTTTGATAAGAGGCTAGAAGCATATGGTGACGAGACTCATGCAAACTAAGTCACGTAATATTTATTTAGTACCGTATCTGCTTTTTATAGCTTTGTTTGTTATTGCACCGATTGCCTTAGTTGTTTATTACTCGTTCTTTGATATTCACAATGAGTTCACTTTAGCCAATTATGAAAAGTTTTTTACACCTGTTTATTTAAAAATGACACTCAGCTCGTTTTGGTATGCTTTTTTAATTACGCTATTTTCATTATTAATTGCTTATCCTACAGCGTACTTGTTAACTAAAACAAGACATAAGCAACTATGGCTGTTGTTGATTATTTTACCAACTTGGATTAACTTACTGCTAAAAGCATATGCGTTTTTAGGGATTTTCGGTACGTATGGAACAATTAACAGCTTTAGTGAGTTTTTAGGATTTGGCACTCATCAAATATTATTTACTGATTTTAGTTTTGTTTTTGTATCCGTTTATATCTTTATTCCATTTATGATTTTACCAATTTTCAACTCGCTAGAAGAACTGAACCCTTCTTTAATATATGCATCGCGTGATCTAGGGGCTTCTTCATGGACAACATTCCGTCGAGTTATATTCCCACTCACATTAAATGGCGTGAAGTCAGGGTGCCAAGCGGTCTTTATTCCTGCGCTATCACTCTTCATGATTACTCGTCTAATTGCCGGGAACCGAGTGATTACGCTTGGTACTGCAATTGAGCAGCATTTCTTAGTAACACAAGACTGGGGAATGGGAGCGACGATTGCGGTCTTCTTAATTATTGCGATGGCAATTATGATGATTGCAACTGGAACTAGAAAGAGAGGACTATAAAATGATGAAGAAATGGAAATGGAGCAATATATATTTAATTTTAGTTTTTGTCATTTTATATGCGCCAATCTTTTACCTTATGTATTATTCATTCAATAGCGGTGGTTCAATGAGAGAGTTTGAAGGCTTTACATTGCAATGGTATAAAGAAGTCTTTCAAGATACAAGGTTATTAATCATTGTATTAAACACTCTTATTATTGCTTTGCTTTCATCCGTAATTTCAACAATTCTTGGGATTATTGGAGCGCTTGCAATTATTTATGTGAAAAGAAGAAGAGTTCAAAATACGCTGCTGACGTTAAACAATGTTCTCATTGTTAGCCCAGATGTCATCATAGGAGCTTCTTTCCTTATTTTATTTACGATTGTTGGAATTAAGCTTGGCTTTACATCTGTTCTACTGGCCCACATTGCTTTTAGTGTTCCAATTGTTGTTATTATGATTCTTCCAAAGCTTCAAGAAATGAGTCCAACTCTAATTGATGCAGCACGGGATTTAGGGGCGAGCCGTTTTCAAGTATTATCAAAAGTTATTTTGCCGTTTATTTCACCGGGAATCTTTGCAGGATTCTTTTTAGCGCTGACTTATTCGTTAGATGATTTTGCAGTTACGTTCTTTGTAACAGGCAACGGATTTTCTACACTGTCGGTTGAAATTTACTCACTAGCAAGACGCGGCGTATCATTAACGATTAACGCACTGTCTACGCTAATTTTCTTATTTACTGTGCTCTTAGTAGTAGGCTACTATTTTGTTAGCCAGCGTAATCTTCGTACGAAAGGAGGCGGGGTTGAGAAATGAAACAATTAATGCGGTCATTTGTTGTTATTGTAGCCATTTCACTCGTCTTAATGTACGTTGTATCTCGGTTAAACTCTGCTCAGGGATATTCAGGAGGTAATACCTTGACCGTGTATAACTGGGGTGATTATATTGATCCAGAAATTATTGATGAGTTTGAGGAAGAGACTGGGATTAAAGTTATCTACCAAACGTTTGATTCCAATGAGGCAATGATGACAAAAATTGAACAAGGTGGCACCACGTTTGATATTGCGGTACCATCAGAGTACGCGATTAGCAAAATGAAGGAAGAAGATTTACTACTTCCTGTAGAACATAAGCAGCTACCTAACTTAAAACATATTAATCCACGCTTCCTCAACTTATCGTTTGATGAAGGAAATAGATATTCTATTCCTTACTTTTGGGGAACAGTAGGTGTTGTTTATAACAAAGAAATGCTAAATGGCAAGGAGATTACGAGCTGGGACGATTTATGGGACCCAGAATTAAGAAATCAAATCCTGTTAGCTGATGGTGCACGAGAAGTGATAGGAATGGGACTTAACAGCTTAGCCTATTCGCTAAATGACACGAATAAAACGCATTTAAGAGAAGCGAAAGAAAAACTAGATACGTTAACACCCAACGTTAAAGCGATTGTTGGAGACGAAATTAAAATGTTGCTAGCAAACGAAGAGGCATCCGTCGGTTTAGTTTGGTCTGGTGATGCTTCAGAGATTATGAGTGAAAATGAAGATCTAGATTATGTAGTCCCAGAAGAAGGGTCGAACCTGTGGTTTGATAATATGGTAATTCCTAAAACAGCAAAAAATATTGAGGGTGCTCACCAGTTTATGAATTTCATGTTAGACCCAGAAATCGCAGCTCGAAATGCTGAATATGTAGGGTATTCAACGCCAAACGAAAAGGCTCTTGATTATTTACCGGATGAAGTTGCAGAGGATAAGCGCTTCTATCCAGATGAAGCATTAACTGAAAAGTTAGAGGTGTATGATAATCTAGGGAAAGAAATGTTAAGCTACTACAACGAATTATTTTTAGAGTTTAAAATGCATAGAAAATAGATGTTGTTTTCGCTCCCTTTATCTCACCAACAAGGATAAATGTGTAAAATAAATAGGTTTTACTCCCTGTTGAAAAGATAAAAATAGACCTTTAATATAGAGATAAGAAA
>NZ_BCVD01000119.1 GCF_001591565.1 Priestia flexa NBRC 15715
CACTCCAAAATAAATAATTCGACCTGCACGTATGATTGTGCAGGCCTAGTTAAATTAAATATGCTCTAACTGTTTGAATTATTTTTTATTCAGCATATGAATAGCATGTCCCATAACGCCTTCAGCTGCTTCCATGAGTGGTTCAGGTAAAGTTGGGTGTGCATGAATTGTAAGGCTGAGATCTTCTGCCGTTGCCCCTGACTCAATTGCAAAAACTGCTTCAGCAATAAGAGATGATACTTCTGGCCCTACCATTTGTACACCTAAAACCCGATTAGATTCTTTATCCGCCACAACTTGTACAAAACCATCGGCATCCGAAACAGATAAAGCTCTGCCGTTAGCTTGGAATGGAAAACGGCTAGAAACCGTTTCATATCCTTCTTCCTTTGCTTCCTTCTCCGTTAAACCTGTATAGGCTACTTCAGGATCGCTAAAAATAACAAAAGGCATTGCCTGAAAATCAATTACACTTTTTAGCCCACTTATTACCTCTGCAGCTATCTTACCTTCATAACTAGCTTTATGAGCAAGGAGGTAACCACCAGCACAGTCCCCGATCGCATATACATGTTCAACATTTGTTTGACATGTATTATTTATCTTAATAAAACCGCGTTGATCTAATTCAACCCCGATATTTTCCAATCCAACTTTTCCTGTGTTCGGTTTTCTTCCAATGGAAACTAAGCAATAATCCCCTTTAATTATCTCTTCCTTCCCATTAACCTGAACTTGAACATTTACTTCATCGCCTGTATTTTCTCCACCTTGGACTAAAGCATTCGTTATAACTGTGATTCCAAGTTCCTTTAAATGACGTTTTACTACATTTGTAAGCATAGGGTCCGTACCTGGAAGAATTGTATCTGATCCTTCAAGGATGGTCACTTTAGCTCCGAATTTAGCATAAGCAGTACCCAATTCCAAACCGATATAACCACCACCTACTACAACTAAATGTTTTGGTACTTCTTGAAGCATCAATGCCTCAGTTGAAGAGATAATTCTTTTTCTATCAAATGGCATACTTTTTAACTCAGTAGGTAATGATCCTATCGCAAGGATTAAGTCTTTGTATGAAAAGAATTTTTCTTCGTTACCAATTTTGATTTTGGCAACATAGGGTTCAGTAAGATAAGCTTCCCCACTAATGACTTCCACTCCATTGCCTTTCAGTAAAGTCCGAACTCCATTCGTTAGTTTATTTACTATACCGTCCTTCCACTTCACTACTTCTGGCATCTCTACTTCAACTTCACCAGAAACCTTTATTCCCATTGAGTTGGCATGTTTTATGTGTTTTACTCGTTCAGAAGCACTAATAAGAGCCTTTGAAGGTATACAACCACGGTTAAGGCAAACCCCTCCTAGTTCTGCTTTATCCACCAAAACCACTTTTTTCCCTAACTGAGCAGCACGTATGGCAGCTACATAACCTCCTGATCCTGCGCCTATAACTAACAGATCTACATCATTTTTTCCTTCAACAGTCATTTCAGTTTCCTCCTTCGATTTTATAAAGAATGAAAAGAATTATTTTAAATTAAGGATGAAAGCGTTTTTGTCCCATGTGGATACCAATATGTAATATAAAAGCTGCTGTTTTACTTATACCCAATCTTTCCATTTTTAATTAGGCTGGATATTTAGAAGTTATACTATTAATGAGATCATTTTTAGAAAAGGGCTTTCCAATCTGTCTGGAAAGCCCTTTTTAGCCCTTTTCCCTTTATTCTTTCACTCTCATTAGTCGCAAACCATTTAGTGCTACCAGAAGGGTTGCACCCATATCAGAAAGGATAGCAATCCAGAGCGTTAACCAACCTGGGATAACCAATAGTAAGGCAATAAATTTAATAGCAATTGCAAAAGTAATGTTAGCTTTGATTATATTTAGAGTTTTTCGGCTAAGTTTTACAGTGAATGGAAGTTTTCTTAGATCGTCACCCATTAGAGCGACGTCTGCCGTTTCCAGGGCTGTATCTGTACCAGCTCCACCCATTGCAATACCAACTGTTGAGGCCGCCAATGCAGGTGCATCATTGACACCATCTCCTACCATAGCTACGTTGCCATACTCAGATCTCAACTGTTTAATAAAGTTTAATTTGTCCTGTGGCATTAGTTCTGCCTCAATATCAGATACTCCAACCTGCCCTCCGATAGCATTAGCAGTACCTTTGTTATCACCTGTAAGCATAATTGTTTTTTTGATTCCAAGTTGATGTAACTTTTGAATAATTTCCTTACTTGATTCACGAACTTCATCAGCAACTGCAATAACTGCAAGTATTTCTTTTTCGGTTCCAATAATCATGGCTGTCTTACCTTGATTTTGAAGAGTAGTAACATTTTGTTCTAAGTCTTTATCGAAATTAGAAATTGCTAATTCTTTAAAGAGTTTCGGGCTACCGATATAATAAGTCGTCCCGTTTACAATACCTTTGATACCCTTACCTGTAATAGAAGAGAAGTCCTCTACCTGTACGTCAGAATAAGAAATGTTCTCCTCTTCTGCTTTTTTCATAATCGCAGATGCAAGTGGATGCTGAGAACGATACTCTAATGCAGTAATGATGGATAGTAATTCTTTTTCATTTATCATCTGTTTGTTCAACACATTAAAATCAGTTACAGCTGGTACACCTTTTGTTAATGTACCTGTTTTATCGAATGCTATGGCCTTTAAGGCACCCATTTCTTCTAAATAAACTCCGCCTTTTACAAGAACACCTTTTTTCGCAGCATTCCCAATCGCTGAAACAATCGAAATCGGAGTCGATATGACCAACGCACAAGGACAACCAACAACAAGAACAGCTAATCCTTGATAAATCCATGTTTCCCAACTGCCATCAAAGAATAAAGGAGGGACTATCGCAACTAATGCTGCAATAATCATAATGATCGGTGTATAATATTTTGCAAATTTATCGACAAATGCTTGCGAAGGAGCACGTTCTCCTTGTGCTTCCTCTACAAGATGAATAATTTTAGAAATCGTTGTATCTTCTACAAGTTTCGTTATTTTTACTTCAAGTAATCCTTCTTCATTTAATGTACCTGCAAATACCTCATCATCAACTGTTTTCTCAACAGGGACTGATTCACCGGTAATAGCTGCTTGGTTGACTGCAGAGTAGCCATTTACGACTACACCATCCATCGCAATCTTTTGACCAGGTTTTACAATCATAATATCCCCAACAACAATATCATCGACATGAATCATTATTTCTTGTCCATTACGTCTAACGAGTGCCTCTTTAGGAGCGATATCCATTAATGAACGAATCGATTGTCTTGCTCTGTCCATAGAGAATCGCTCAAGTGCTTCACTGATTGCAAAGAGAATAACAACAATGGCAACTTCTGCCCATTCTCCAATAATAGCACCACCTATAACAGCTACTGTCATAAGGGTTTTCATGTCAAATTCAAAGCGTAGTAAATTTTTCAAACCGACTTTAAAAAGTGACAACCCTCCAATAACCATGGATGCTAAAAACAATAAGGTAGTAACAATGTTCTCTTCTCCGTTCACAGACGAGGAAAGGTAACCAAAAGCAATCAATAAGGAAGCATAAAGTAGAGTACTATGCTTTTTATAAAACGGCACTTTTTCTTCTTTCGTATCTTCTTTTACCTCTTGTGAAACTTGGCGAGCCGATTTTTCAGGAGTCACTTTAAGATTTTCGAATGCACCGGCTTTTTCTAGTTCTTCAATTGTTGCATTACCATAAACAGCAATTTTAGATGCACCAAAATTTACTTTTGCATCCTGAACTCCTGGAATCTGTTTTACGTTAGTTTCAAATTTCCCTGCACAGTTTGCGCATGTAAATCCTTCAACACGGTATACGTTTTTGTCCTCTTCAACCTTTTGTTTAGCTTCCCGCCTTGGTTTTTCAGGAGCCACTTTAAGATTCTCAAATGCACCTGCTTTTTCTAGTTCTTCAACCGTTGCATCACCGTAAACAGATATCTTAGATGCACCAAAATTTACTTTTGCATCCTGAACTCCTGGAAGTTTTTTAACATTATTTTCAAACTTCCCTGCACAATTTGCACATGTAAACCCCTGAACGCGGTAAACATTTTTTTCAGTCTCTAATGCTTTTGCTTCAGACAATTTTAACAACCTCCTTCTGGTGTGCAAATGCAACCTGTATTAGTTGCTTTACATGATCATCATCTAATGAATAGTAGACTAACTTACCTTCTTTTCGATATTTAGCTAATCCAAGATTTTTAAGTAACCTCAAATGATGAGATGTTGTGGCAGTTGTAGCACCAACAATATTCGCTACATCACATACACACAATTCATCTTCTAAAGAGAGAGCATACGCAATCTTAATCCTAGTATCATCCGATAAAGCTTTAAAAATTTTGGCTACTTCCAAAGGATTTTGTTGGAGTAGTTCATTTTTACCTCTTTTGACTTTTTCTTCATCTATACACGTAACTTCACATGCATCATTTTGCAAATTTTCCACCTCATATCATTCAAATATTCATTTGATTATTATTATAATTTAACAAAAACAAATAGTCAAATATATGTTTGAATATAATTCACATAAAAAGCAGGTTTTCTTTAGTTTGCAGTAATTAATTATTCTTATAACTGAATTTAATTTCCTTTTTATGTTGGATACACTAGAGGGAATATCGTCAGGATGCAATTTTCAAAACAGTAAGAGTTTTTCACTATAAAAAGCCCGATTTCTCTCTTTATTAGAGAAAAAACGGGCCTTTGCTTTTTTGACTCTCCATTAATATTAGGGGATCAACTTATAAAACCTACTTCCGTGATTGAGGAATCAACATTGTCCATTTATCTTGTTCGGCTAAAAGCGAACTTAATAATCTAATTATCTGTAATTATAACTTTCGTTTAACATTCTTTAGCACTACTTTGCTATGGGGAATACTTGGCATGCTCACCATGCTGTAACTTAAATCCTGGTTAGGAACTTCATATTCCATTCGGTTGGCCAGATAATCGAGACTTACTTTCATGACTTCAATGGTGACCCACTCTCCAGCACAGCGATGACCCATAAAGTAATCACCACCACCCTGCGGAATAAAGCTAAAAGGGCTTCCTTCCCATTTGGCAAACCGATCAGGACTGAACATATCAGGATTTTTCCAAATTTCAGGGTCATGATTGGTGCCATAAAGATCCAGTAAAGTTAATGTTCCTTCTTCAAATTTATAGCCGTTCCAGGTGAAATCTTTTTTTACCAGTGCTACAACAAACGGAAAAAACGGATAAAAACGGCGAACTTCCTGTACAAACATCTGAGCATACTTTTCATCGCCGGATTTAAGTTTCTCCCTTTCTTCCGGATAATGGTGCACTGCCAGCGCAATGAAATTGATGAATATAGCAATCGCCACAATCGGCCTCAGGATATTAATTACTTCCACAGAAGCTGTGTCAGTAGCCAATAGATTCCCTTTCAGATCACGGTGCCAGGCAAATCTATGTAAAGCCGTATCTTCTGGGGGATTCACTTCCCCATTACGCACTTTATCAACCAACTCACCAATCCAATTTTCTACTTTATTCCGTGCATTTCTCCCTAGCCAATGGTTTGGGCCAACTGCAGCCGGAGACTCGAACATCGCCGCCAAGTCTTTTGTCATTTCCTTAACATCGTCTTCTTCCAACGGGACGCCTGCCCACTGGCAGGCTATTCTGCACAGGACTTCTTTTACTTCTTCATAAAGAATAACTTCATCCATCTGTTCCCATTTATGTAGTGCTGTCTTCCACTGTTTTTTTGTAATGTCTGTTAGGCTTTGAGGTCCCTCGGGAGACATGATAGACATAAACATTTCCTTCCGATGTCTGTGATCTTGTCCATCCAACCCCTGAACACCATTCTTCCCGAACAATGTTTGAACTGCCCGGTTCGGTGCTGCATCCTTCCTTTTAAATTTCTCTGAATCATAAAAAACTTCCGCAGCTTCGTTTCCTACCATACAGATTGCTTTCTTTCCAAGCAATCGGGTCTCGAAAATATTAGAATTAAAACTTTTACGTCTGTTTAAAATGTACATATATCCTTCTCTCATAAGGGTCAAGCTATGATCTATTCCTTCTTCACGAGGCATTTGATTTGTATCTGACATATCATTCATCTCCATTTTATTAGTGATAATTTTATTCTTTGTAACTTTTCCCTAATTACTCTTGAAAAAAACTTGGATCAACATACTATATAATGAACATTATCAAGATAAAGAAAATGGCTGCCGACTTTGTCGACAGCCTAAGACCCTAATCCAAATTAGGTTTTTTTTATTTTTTGTGTTCATTCTGAGTGTACCATGTTTAAAATGTAGTAAAATCAATAGGTGGTTTCTATTGGAAGATCCTTTATACTAACTTAACAGCAATCCATATTTGACTTTTTCATCATTTTCTTACAATCTTTTATTTTCATTTTTCCATTTTTCGCCATTTCGCAACAATCCATTTGACAGTTCATTTCCTCACACATTTCCATACATTCTTTTTTTGATTGACAACAATCCATCTCTTCCGATTGTGCTGCATAAACAGAACCACTAAATGCCATCACTACTAAAAATGCTAAAGAAAATATTACTTTTCTCATCCCTTTTCCCCCTTATGTAAAAATGATTGATGTGTCCAATGGTATTATACTATACCGCTAATTAACACTCACTAGATTTCTAACACTACAAACATAAGAAACGAGAGCTTAGGATAAAAAGCTCCCGTCTGAATAGGATTAGTAAGCTTTACATTGGTTGAACACCCGATCCACCACAACAACCACATCTTTTTCCACCGTGACAACAAGGGCAACATCCACTTCCCTGACAGTGGTGACATCCACGCCCACTACAACAACAGCACATACCAGCACCACCACAATAACGACAACAGCCTGCACCGTGACAACAACGGCATTGGTGCATACACTCACCTCCATAAAATAACCACACATAGTATATATATTTATGTAATATTAAACTTAGGCGTTCCCCTTATATAAGGGGGTAGCTCAACCATTTATCACATTTCCACATTAGTATAAAATTCAATAAATAAGATTTCCCCTAAAACGAACGTTTTTGGAACTTGAAATTATGACTTAAAAGACTACATAAAATCTACTAAATTTAAGTACCAAAAGCCATGTCCAAAAACAAAGGTCCTTTATTCGTTAAATCATCCGTTTATGGTACTATTAAAGTTGATTAGTAAGGTTTTGGAGGTTAGATAAATGAATTTTGGATATGCTCGTGTAAGTACAGAGGATCAAAATTTAAATATGCAGTTTGATGCTTTAAAACAATATGGAGTAGACAAGATATACCAGGAAAAGCTTACAGGAACAAAAAAGGACCGTCCGCAACTTGAAGAAATGCTCAAAGGATTACGTAAGGGAGATAAGGTTGTTGTATACAAATTGGATCGGATATCTCGCTCAACCAAACACCTTATTGAGTTGAGTGAACATTTTACTGAAATCGGAGTCGATTTCGTTTCCATTAGAGATAGCATTGATACCTCAACTGCAATGGGGAAATTCTTCTTTCGAACAATGGCAAGCATTGCAGAACTGGAACGAGATATTATCAGTGAACGAACAAAGTCCGGATTAGACGCAGCCAGAGCAAGGGGAAGAATAGGTGGAAGACCAAGAAAAAGATCAGACAAGGTTCAAATGGCATTAAAGATGTATGACAGTAAGGAATACGGCATTAAAGAAATTACAGAAGCAACGGGTCTCAGTAAGACTACCCTTTATCGTTATATTTATAGCAGATAAAAATCATTAGAGATAGTTAAGGTGGGAGAATTCTTGAGGGGAAGAGAATTACTTTCGGTGGAACAACGGAATGAGTTATTACGACTGGTATTCACAACTGAAGAAGAACTAGCAATGTATTATACGCTTTCCGAATATGATATTGAAGTCATTAATCGCCATCGTAGGGATCATAATCGATTAGGTTTTGCTATTCAGTTATGCATTTTAAGGCAACCAGGATGTTCATTAGTTGATTTACCAGAAAAAGTTCCAGAAGAACTTGTACGATTTGTTGCAAAACAAATTGGAGTAGACCCTACTGTTTTTAATCTGTATGCCAAACGTGATCCGACCCGTCGTGAACATTTAGAAGAAATACGAAAAGAGTATGGCTATCGCAGCTTTCAGTTAAATGACTATCGGGAAATTTCCTACACTTTATTGCAACATGCTTTAGAAAATGGTAATACCCTGTATTTAGTTCAAAGTACGATTAATCTTCTACGTAAAAGAAAAATTATTCTACCTGCTCTTTCAACCATAGAACGTCTAGTATGGGAAACCCGTAAACGGGCAGAGAAAAAAATATTTATGTTACTAACAAAGTCTTTATGTGACTGGCAAAAAAGAAGATTAGACGAACTAATTGCTTCATCAAAACATAATAAAAAAACACTCCTTGCATGGCTTAAAGAGATTCCGGGACAATCATCACCAGATGCATTTTTAAAAGTAATAAAGCGATTGGAATACGTCCGGGATTTAAATTTATCCATTAATATAACAGACATACATCCCAATCGCCTTCTTCAATTGGCCAGGATTGGTTCACGATATGATGCCTATTCATTTCGTAGTTTCAAAGATAGTAATAAAAGATATGCTATATTAGTAGCCTTCCTTTTAACACTTAGTCAGGATTTAATCGATCAAGCTATTGAAATTCACGATCGACAAATGTTGATCCTACAATCTAAAGGTCGAAAACAACAGGAAGAAATTCAAAAACAGAACGGAAAATTAATTAATGAAAAAGTAGTTCAGTTTGCAGACATCGGATCTGCTTTAATAAAGGCAAAAGAAGATGGGCTGAATCCATTTGAAATAATAGAAAATGTTATGCCTTGGGAAAAGATTGTGGAATCTGTAGAAGAAGCCAAGCGCTTAGCCCGTCCTATGAATTATGACTATCTGGACCTTTTAAGTACTAGGTTTTCTTATCTTAGAAAATATACACCTATACTACTTAAAGTTTTAGAATTTCGTTCATCAAAGGGCTCTCAGCCTTTACTACAAGCTTTAAATACAATTAATGAAATGAATGAAACAGGGAAACGCAAAGTACCTGATGGCGCCCCTTTAGATTTTGTTCCAAAACGCTGGGAAAAGCATGTTTATGATGAAGATGGAAGTATAAATAGGAAGTATTATGAGTTAGCTGCGTTAAATGAGTTGAAAAATCATATCCGTTCAGGGGACGTTTGGGTAGTGGGAAGCCGATTACATAAGGATTTCGAGGAGTATCTAGTTCCTAAAGAAGAATGGAATAAAGCCCGTATCGAGGGAAATAGATTAGCTGTTAGCGTATCGGCTACAGATTATATTAGTGAACGAACTTCAGCCCTACATAAACGCCTTCATTGGATTACGAATAACCTTGATTCTTTAGAAGGTGTGAACCTTGAAAAATCTAGAATTCAATTGGAACGATTAGATAAAAGTACTCCAGAAGAAGCCCGAACCTTTAGTTTATCTCTTTACAATTTATTACCCCGTATTAAACTTACAGATTTATTAATTGAAGTCGCTAATTGGACAGGCTTTGATAATCAATTTATTCATGCTTCAACAAACAGGCCGCCAAAAGGAGAAGAAAAAGCTGTAATTATGGCAACTCTAATGGCAATGGGAACAAATATCGGTCTAACTAAGATGGCTGAAGCAACACCTGATATTTCCTATTCTCAAATGATAAATGCCATGCAGTGGAGACTACATGAAGACGCTTTAACTCGAGCACAGGCAACGCTTGTTAATTTTCAGCATCGGCTAAGTTTAGCATCTTACTGGGGAGATGGAACAACTTCTTCTTCCGATGGGATGAGGGTACCGATCGGTGTTTCTTCTTTGCATGCCGATTCCAATCCACATTATGGAACCGGTAAAGGAGCTACCATCTACCGTTTTACGAGTGATCAATTTTCATCATTCTACACAAAAGTGATTAATACGAATGCTAGAGATGCAGTACATGTGATTGATGGCTTGCTTCATCACGAATCGGATCTTTGTATTGAAGAACATTACACTGATACAGCTGGATATACCGATCAAGTCTTTGGATTAAGTCATATACTTGGGTTTCGTTTTGCACCCCGATTGCGTGATTTAGCAGATTCAAAGCTTTATTTCATCGGTCAATCAAATGATTTTCCAAGATTAGAAGGTATTTTACGAGGAAAAATTAATACAAAAATCATTCAAGAAAATTACGATGATGTTTTAAGGTTAGCTCATTCGATTAGGGAAGGAAAAGTATCTGGTTCACTTATTATGGGGAAATTAGGCTCATATGCACGTCAGAATAAGGTAGCTACTGCACTTCGCGAAATGGGGAGAATTGAAAAAACCATTTTTATTCTTGATTACATTTCAAATGAAGCATTGCGCAGGAGAATTCAACGGGGGTTAAACAAAGGTGAATCTATGAATAGTTTAGCCAGGGCGTTGTTCTTTGGAAAACGAGGAGAATTACGGGAACGCGGACTTCGTGATCAGCTTCAACGTGCTAGTGCTTTAAATATTTTGATTAATGCTATTAGTGTATGGAACACGGTTTATCTTACAGAAGCAACAAAAATATTAAAAGAAAAAGGGATACTTCAGGAGAATTTGTTGCAGCACATTTCCCCATTAGGATGGGAGCATATTAATTTTCTTGGTGAATATAAGTTTGATTTAAATCGGATTTCAACCATAGACTCCTTACGCCCTCTGAATCAATAAATAAATGAAGTCGGTATTCCTTAGTGTACAGAATATCGGCTATTTTTATGTTGAAATGGTCTTAGCGTACAAAATTCGCATTTTTGGCTCTGAACCCCTTTTACAGAAGAACCACTTAAAGTCATTGTGCAAAAATCGCAATAATATTGAACTTCATTAATCTTTTCAATCTTACTACCACAATATCCACATGTTTTTCCCATATATAAAACTCCCTTTTATTTAATAATATCCGTTCAGTTTACCTTACTTTAATTATACCATTTGGGCATATTATAGTAAAGTTTTTTTACTTATATATGCCCTTTTAGTCAATTAAGCTGCCAATTCTTCCACTTTTACTACCTTCAATTTTTCAATAATATTATGACTGCACTTCAATATTCCAGTGCCTATTTTTTTTATAATGTCTATGTCTTGTGACCACCCAGCAATGTAGCGAAAACTATAATCTGATGTATCAAAGTCAAAATAGTTCATTACTATATAAGCAACAGATTCAGCTTGTGATTCACGTATATTATTGGTAACATCTTTAAATTCTCCATTATTTTTACTGTGTAAAATGTGGTGAGCATATTCATGAATCAGTGTTTTTAATTGTTGTATAACGCTTCTATTCTTATTAATTGCAATATATAGTTCTTCTAAATGATGGTATCCATTAGCTTGATTAATCTCTTTAAAGACAACTGGTATATCTAACAAATCAATCCATTTATTTAAAAGTGCTTTATGTTCGTCTTCTCCACCCTCTAATAATTTAGGTTTTAAAAGTGGAAGTTCTTTTCCTGTTGTCTGTGAAACGTCAAATACATTTACATATCTAAAACCCACTATTTCTTTCTCTTTTTCTTCTGAGTTATCTTCATTATTTTTTATAATTGGGGCCAAAATCTTAATTGCCTTCTCACCTTTTTTTACATATCGTCCATCTCTTTTCCATTCTTGAAATCCTTTTACCATAGTTGCTTGTGGATTTTGTAAAAAGATTAACATAGTATTCCCAAAACTGTAATTATGAAAGCTTGTTGCGAATTTTAACCAATCAGAAAATTGATTACTATTAATAACCGATTTAATACCTTCATCTAACTTAGTAATAATGTTTTCAAGAGATTCTTTACTCAT
>NZ_BCVD01000120.1 GCF_001591565.1 Priestia flexa NBRC 15715
ATATGGTAGGGGTAGTTATGAAATGGATTGGCTAACAAACTAACGATAATGACAAAGCTCGTGACGATAACCAATGGGTAACATAAATAGGTGCTGTTTTATTGTATGCGCTACTATGATCCGGAGACAGGGAGATTTGTCGCGAATCCGAATGTGGAGCGTGTGGAGAAACCTGTTGGAGTGGAGAAGAAGGGTAAAGAGGTTGAGCTGGTTCGGAATGTTGAGAGTGTTCAGGGTGTTTCTAAGGGTATAGAAAAAGGTAAAAATATCAAGGACTATAAAAAGACATTCTTTAATGAGTATCCTGACCTTAAAGGTAGTGTTGTGGTACATCATGCAATTGAGCAACAAATATTAAAAAGACATCCTAATTTATTTTCACTTGAAGAAATACATGCTTTCGAAAACCTGAGAGGGATACCAAAAGAAATAAACAGTGATATACATTTATCAAAAATAAGAAAGGATTGGAATAGATTTTATAGAAATAATCCAAATCCTACAAAAGAAGAAGTAATAAATTATATGATAGAGTTAGATAAGAAATATGGTGAAAATTTTAATCCGCCAGTGAAAAGGTAAGTTTGTGGTAGGAGGAGTAAACTAATGATATTATTTTTTTTAGAACCAGAAGTATCAGGTGGTCATGGTGAATATACCATTTATGGAACAGAAGAAGAAATTGCAACAGAGGGTATATCAGAAAAGGTAAAATATTTACATTATGAATTTGAAGGATGGCTAGGAGATGACCTTTTAGAGTCAACACCAGCCTTCATCGTGTCAAGTAAACTTGGAACAGAATTAGAGAATAGTGATTTTATCGATTACAAACTTGAAGAGTGTTTGATTACAAAGTCAGATGAGTTTATAGAAATGTATCCAGATAAAGAAATACCTACATTTAGCAGATTTATTCCGCTTGGTAAAATTGAAGTAGAAGAAGAGAACTTCAAAAACTGGTCAGGACATCATCTCTGTTTATCACCGAAAGGCGAGTTAGTTGTAACTCAAGAAGCATTGGATTTTTTAAATAGGTTTTCAATAGATAATTGTTTTATTACACCTCTAACACAGGAATAAATGTATTTTTGAAGTGGATAGAAAAATATATGGTGTTTGAAAATAGATACTCCATGATGGTTGTACCATCATAGAGTGTTATGTGCAATGATGGAATAGAAAATAAAGTACGAGCTTAGGCGAGATGACATTTTATTGGGTGCTGAATATAAACACATGGAATATATATTAAACTAACGAACTCGTAAGTTTTAACGTAGTAGTTGTTACCACATATAAAAGGTGTCATACTGTTACTACAAAACTTACAGATTTATGCTACTTAAAAATAGATGAACTTAAAGCACTCGATTGTCGACTAAAGGCAACGAGTGCTTTTTTGCGTTTTAGCTTAGAAATTTAACAGAGCACTATAATTTTATAAGTGCGCTAAGTGTCAATTTTTATAGATTGTAATGGTTATGAATAGTGTATCACGATAGTAGAGGGAAAAATAAAGGGTTGTATTATGTTTTGAAGTCATTGTAAAGTACGTTTTAACGGATGGACGTTATGCATACGTTATCCGCAAAAAACGGGTAAACGTTATAGGGATTGTAATTGCTGTAACGGGAAGGTGCTCAATATGGGAGAGAAAGTAGTTGGTTATGTACGAGTTTCAACGGAAGGACAAGTACGTGAAGGGTACAGCTTGACGTATCAAGTAGAAGAAATTCAGCGGTACTGTAACGAGAATGAATTACAACTGCTTCACATATACGAAGATAAAGGAATTAGCGGAGCGACAGTAGATGAAAATGGATTAACAGTTGAACGTGAAGGTCTACAAGAGCTATTGTCGGATATGTCATATCATCAAGTGAGCAAAGTTATTGTACTAAATACATCTCGGTTATGGCGCTCTGATATGGCAAAAGTGTTAATACAACGAGAGCTAAAGAAACACAAGGTTGATGTGAAAGCAATTGAACAACCAAATTATAGTATATACACGCATGACCCAAATGACTTTTTAGTAAATGGTATGTTAGATCAATATCAACGTCTTGAAATTGCATTAAAACTAGGTCGAGGCAGAAAGAGTTTATGATTTGGGTAGAACAAAATGTTCCTCAGCACATTAAGCCGTACGTGCGAAGCGAGTATTTAGGTGTGGAATATAACTTGCTGAAAAAAGGCAAGCTTGTCTACAAGAAAATGTCAGAGTTAGGGTACCGTGAATTCGTTTCAGAAACAAAAGAAGGTGAGTAAGATGGAAAATAAGCTCGGGGAATTAATTATGCTGGTGGGTCTTCCTGGAAGTGGGAAATCCACATTAGCTGAAGAACTAAGGACCACTAAAAAATATATTCACTTATCTTCTGATAACATCAGACAAGAGCTGACGGGCGATGTGAATAATCAAGACGAAAATAGAAGGATATTTGAAGTGATGAATGAGCGAGCCATGGAGCTCTTAAAAAGCGGTCAGCATGTGATATATGATGCGACAAACGTTCATCGCAAACGGAGAAAGCATTTGATTACTCAAGTGTTCAAAGCAAGTAAAAAAAAGCGTACTATTTAAATGAACATATTGACGGAGTGAAATCACGCGATCAACAACGTTCGAGAGTGGTGAAAGAGGAATCTATTAACAGGATGTATAAAAGTGTTCATATTCCTGTTGAAAACGAAGGTTGGGACGAAGTGGGTCTATGTTTCAGCTAAGGAGCGTCAACTTAATGAACATAAAGAAGCTTGTGAAAAGCTTTTTATCCAGCACTTGCCCCATGATGAGTTATTTTCAGAACTAGCGCGCTATATACCAGACTTTAACGCGATTATTGATTTACCCGCAAGACTCAAAGTATCACAGTTTCTCTGTTAGTCGACATACGTATTATGTTTATAAGTATATACAAGAGCACTATTCAGGCCCTAACAAGCTGGTTCTTTTGTGGGCAGCCCTGTTTCATGATCTCGGAAAAGGGACGTGTAAGTCGTTTGTGAACTACAAAGGGGAGGAAACAAAATATGCGAGCTTCATCGGACATGACTATGTTTCTTCACAGCTAGCAGCTTATTGGCTAACAGTGCTTGGGTATGAAGACGAGCTCGTTAAGCATGTGTCTGCACTCACTCAGTTTCATATGTATCCGATGGATATAGGCGATAAGAAGCTAAGTTTATAGATAAACGGCTTTTTTGTTTTGCTTTCTGATTCTGACTCATCCAGCTCAATGGTGATTACGTCATCTTTCTGTTTAAGGTCTGCTGATACTCGTTTAGATGTTTGATAAACAAGATACGTTTGATTGTCGCCGTCTTGAATGAGCTGAAGATCATATGCAGCCTTTGCTTCTTTTTCAATAGACTTTGGAGTGCCTTTCACTTCACTTATGCTTACTGTAGAGCTGTTGCAAGCTGAGAGTATAATGGCAGTAAGCAACCCGAGCATCATGTTTTTTCTCAACAACGCACCTTCTTTTTATCTTTATTTTCCAATTATTATAAGGGAAGGGTGAGTGGTTGTAAATATTTTCTTTTTATAGACGAACTTCATAGCGCTCTTTGCGCTTTAAGCTTGGAAAAGCAATACCCAGTAAAATAAGAAGAACGCCCATCCATTGAATAGAAGCAACTGATTCATGTAACACGAAAGTGGACATAAACACAGCGGTTGGCAGTTCTGAAGCGCTTAAAATAGCACCAAGATTTCCGCCGACTTTTGGCATGCCGATATTAAACAGAATCGGAGGAAGCAGTGACCCGAATACCCCCATTAATAGCCCATACATCCATAAATGTGTAGATACGAGTTCTTCCACCATAAACGTAGGTGGCATAACAATAAAGATAAGAAGCGCAGCACCGGTTGTCATGATGGCACTTTTGCGGATTGGGTGAATCGAAATAGACGTGCGTCCGCTAAAAAAGATAAAAAATGAAAACGATACGGCAGCAAGCAGACCAAAGAGTATTCCTAGACCTGAAAAAGCAATCGTACTTTCAGCAACGCCGGATGCTAAGAGTGAGCCTATCATAATAATAGCCGCTGCCACTAGCTGCTTAGAAGTAGGTGCTTTCTTGTCAAACACGTATTGTAAAATCATGCTGATCCATGTGAACTGTAGTAAAAGAATAATGGCAAACGACGCGTTGATGTAGCTAAGCGCGTAGTTATAAAAAATCCCTGTTAGTCCCATTGGCGTCCCGCTGAGCAGTAAAACAGCCCAATTTTTTTTCCGAAGAGGACTTTTGGGCACAAAGCTAGCCAGTATCCAAAGCAGAAGTGCACCTAGTAGATACTGACTTCCTGTTAAAGCATTCACACCAAACCCCGCAGCGTATCCAAGCTTCACAAAAGTTGAGACAACACCATACGAGCACCCACCTAAAAAGACAAGGAGAGCATAAAACCATAAATTCATAAAAATCCTCCTTTAAACAATACAAAAGCCACCCATCTTCGAGGAGATGGGTGGCGAAAAATAGCAGTAAAAAATCCACCTGCTGCAGGAATTGCAGCTTTTAAGGTATGTAACTAGCTTTATTATAAAATGATATCATGCAGCTATCAATAGAAATTCGATTAAGAGGTTTATATAAATATATCTCTTGCATTCCACAAAAAAACCATAGTATAGTATAATTTAAATCGTAATCGTTACTATTTAAATTAATGAGGAGGTATTTGATATGAAAAAAATACCGGTAACAGTACTAAGTGGTTATTTAGGATCGGGGAAAACCACGTTATTAAATCACGTGCTCCAGAATCGTGATGGCCTTCGCGTAGCGGTGATAGTAAATGATATGAGTGAAGTAAATATAGCGCAGAGTTGGTGAAGGAAGGTGGAGATTTATCGAGGACAGAGGAAAAGCTCGTTGAAATGTCAAACGGCTGCATTTGCTGCACGCTTCGAGAAGATCTGTTAGTTGAGGTTGAAAAGCTTGCTCAAAGAGGAAACATTGACTACATATTAATTGAATCAACAGGAATTAGTGAGCCGGTTCCAGTTGCTCAAACATTTTCGTATATAGATGAAGAGCTAGGCATTGATTTAACACAATTTTGTACATTAAACACGATGGTAACGGTTGTAGATGCCAATCGCTTTTGGCATGACTTTCAATCTGGAGATTCATTGTTAGACCGTAAAGAAGCGCTCGGTGAAGAGGATGCGCGTGAGATTGCAGATTTATTAATTGATCAAAATGTCACAAGCGGGTCCATCTGTTAGTATTGAACCCGTTTCATATTGGGTAGCGTCGCTTCCAGCCCTTGAACAAGAGCAGATCCAGCCTGCATCTGTTGACTTACGCCTGGGATTTAGCTACTTAAAGGTGAAACAGCATCAAGTTGGACTTATGTCTTTAAATGAAGAAATACAGTATGAGCATTTTGAAAATAGATAGGCTTTAAATTGTTTTTTTATGTTAAAATTAACAATAACAGAAAATCCCAAAAAAGAGGGTGACACGATGAAGGATAAAAAGAAACAAAAAATAATAATGAGCTTAATCATTGCCATTGTTGCGCTATTAGTTACATCATTCATCTTGTTTTTTAAAGGGTATTATGGGGCATCGCTAGGAGTCGGCGGCGTGTTTTTTGTGTTAGCAACAGCTTTGGGTCAGTGGTCTTCAACTAAAAACGAAGACTATGTGTATAGAAAATCAGGAGGTCCATACTTGTGATAAGGCTGTCGATGCTTATTAGATTAACTAGCGTCATAGATCTACTAGTCAAAGCTAAAAAAACAAACCAATCAAGAGGTTTGTTTTTTTATTTGAGCTCCTTAAGAACAACTTATCCTTTTTTCTTTAGCAAAAACATGATAGGGTATTAAATACTTAGAACTTTTTTAGAGAATGGTTTATTCATTTGATTAGTAACTACTCAAATATAACCTCTTTCTCATGAGGTGAATTTCTGTATCCACTTCAATACTTATATTAGAAATCCTTGATTTTCAGGCTTTGACAGAGGTTTAAATCGTAGGCACATTCATCATTTAAAAAAATTACTAAATGTGTTGACATCTATACCTATAGGGGTATATTATATGAGTAACGAAACACAGCACTTCAAAAAAGGAGGAACGCTGATGGAATATACGACTCAAATTCAAAATCGTGTTAAGCGTATAGAAGGTCAGCTTCGCGGCGTTTTACGCATGATGGAAGAAGGAAAAGACTGCAAGGAAGTTATAACGCAGCTTTCTGCAGCACGATCAGCAATCGATCGCACAATGGGTCTTGTGGTGAGCACAAACTTAGTAGAATGTGCGCTGGAAGCAGAAAGAAACGGCGAATCTGTGGATGAAATGATTCAAGAAGCCGTTGGATTATTAGTAAAAAGCCGCTAATTTTTTTAATATAAAATATACCCCTATAGGTAAATGGAGGAATGGAAATTGAACGTAACAAAACAATTAGACGCAAAAGGTTTAGCATGTCCAATGCCAATTGTACGAACAAAGAAAGCAATGAACGAATTACAAACGGGTGAAGTACTAGAAGTTATTGCGACTGATAAAGGAGCAAAAAGTGACTTAACAGCATGGGCGAAGTCAATGGGACACACAATCGTTAAAGCAGAAGAAACAGATGACGTACTATCATTTTGGATTCAAAAAGGATAATTTTTTTAGCTAACATTATACCCATACGTGTATAAGTAAAAACAAGGAGGAATTTAACATGGAAAAGAAAAGAACAACAATTGTATTATTCAGCGGTGATTACGATAAAGCCATGGCTGCTTATATTATTGCAAACGGAGCAGCAGCTTACGATCATGAAGTAACCATCTTCCATACGTTCTGGGGATTAAACGCTCTTCGTAAGGAAGCAATGGTACCAACTAAAAAAGGGTTTATGGAAAAAATGTTTGGTAAAATGATGCCTCGCGGCGCAGATAAAATGGGCCTTTCAAAAATGAATTTTGCAGGAATGGGACCTAAAATGATTAAAAGCGTCATGAAAAAGCACAATGCGGTGCCATTACCAGATTTAATTGAAATGGCAAAAGAGCAAGGTGTAAAGCTTGTAGCATGCACAATGACGATGGATTTATTAGGATTACAAAAAGAAGAGTTAGTAGATGGAATCGATTATGCTGGTGTAGCTGCTTATTTAGCAGACGCTGAAGAAGGTAACGTAAACTTATTCATTTAATGAGGAGGACTATTCATGAAAGAGATTCTAGCAAAAGATGTTGAAAAGAAATTAAATGAGTTAACGGTACTGGATGTGCGTGAAGTAGCTGAGGTAGCGGAAGGCAAAATTCCTAACGCTCTTCACATTCCGTTAGGGTTAATCGAATTTCGTATGAATGAGCTGGATAAAAACGTTGAGTACACGGTTGTGTGTCGCTCAGGTGGGCGCAGCTCTCAGGCAGTTCGCTTTTTAGAAAATCAAGGATTTAAGGTTCAGAACATGACGGGCGGTATGCTGGCATGGGAAGGGCCAACAGAATAAAAAAATTTGCAAGTTAATATACCCTAGGAGGTAATAAGGATGAAAGCCAACGTAATTTTAGATGCAAAGGGTCTAGCGTGCCCAATGCCGATTGTAAAAACAAAAAAAGCAATGAATGATGTAGAAGCAGGACAGGTGCTAGAAGTGCAGGCAACGGATAAAGGTTCAAAAGCGGACTTACAGGCGTGGGCAGAGCGTACAGGTCACCAGTATTTAGGCGTCATTGAAGAAGGCGACGTGTTAAAGCACTTCTTGCGCAAATCATCTAATGAAGAAGGAATTGAAAAGAAACATCCATACCTTGTTAGCAACGATGAACTAGAAGCAAAATTAGCAGCTAACGAATCGATTCTTGTAGTAGATGTGCGAGAAGAAGCAGAATATGGATTCCGCCATATTCCGAATGCAGTTAATATTCCACTAGGAGACCTAGAGGCGCGTATGAATGAGCTTGATAAAGGTAAAGAGGTATTTGTTGTTTGCCGTACAGGAAGCAGAAGTGATTTAGCAGCTCAAAAGCTGAGTGAAAGCGGATTTACAAGCGTAAAAAATGTTGTACCTGGTATGAGTGAATGGTCAGGAGAAACGAAATCATTAGCATAAATTTTTTTATCAAAATAAATACCCTAGGAGGTAATTTAGGTGACAGTAAATCAAATGAGTGCTGCTGAGGTAGCAAAAAAAGCAATTAACAAAGAGGCTTTATTTATCTTAGATGTTCGTAACGAAGATGCATTCCAAGATTGGAAAATTGAAAGTGAAAACTTTACGTATTTAAATATTCCGTACTTTGACTTATTGGACGGTGTAGAAGGTATTCTAAATCAACTTCCACAAGATAAAGACATATTAGTTGTCTGTGCAAAAGAAGGCTCATCGATTATGGTAGCAGAAATGCTTTCAGATGAAGGAAAAGACGTATTTTATTTAGCTGGTGGTATGCGCGCTTGGAGTGAGCATTTAGAGCCAGTGAAGTTAGGCGAATTAAAAGACGGCGGAGAGCTATATCAGTTTGTTCGTATCGGTAAAGGTTGTTTATCATACATGGTTGTGTCAAACGGTGAAGCAGCAATTATTGATTCAACACGCATGACGGATACGTATTTACAGTTTGCCGATGAGATAGGAGTGAAAATTACTCACGTATTTGATACGCACCTACACGCAGATCACATTTCAGGTGGACGCATGATTGCGGAAAAAACAGGAGCTGCTTATTGGTTGCCGCCAAAAGACGCAACAGAAGTAACTTTTGCATATGAAGCGCTTGAAGACGGTAACGACGTGACAATCGGAAATACAACGATTCACATTCACGCGCTTTATTCACCAGGCCACACGATTGGATCTACATCTTTCATCGTTGATAATCGCTACTTATTATCAGGAGATATTTTATTTATTGATTCAATTGGTCGTCCTGACTTAGCTGGTATGGCTGAAGATTGGGTAGCTGATCTTCGTGAAAGTCTATACACTCGCTATCGTAACCTATCAGATCAATTAATCGTTCTGCCGGCTCATTTTATGATTATGGATGAGCTAAATGAAGATGGAAGCATAGCAAAACCGCTTCATGAGCTATATGCAAACAATCACGGCTTAAACATTGAGGATGAAGAAGAATTCCGTAAGTTAGTAACGGAGAACCTACCTCCTCAGCCCAATGCATATCAAGAAATTCGTCAAACAAATATGGGGAAAATGACGCCAGATGAAGATAAGCAGCGTGAAATGGAAATTGGACCAAACCGCTGTGCAGTTCGATAAAGAGGAGGAGAAATAATGGGAACTTTTGTAGATGCGACAGGATTAGCATGTCCAATGCCAATCGTAAAAACAAAAAAAGCAATGAATGAGCTAAATTCAGGTGAAATTCTAGAAATTCATACAACAGATAAAGGAGCAAAAAGTGACTTAGATTCTTGGGCAAAATCAATGGGCCATGTGCTTGTTAAACACGAGGAAGAAGCATCTGTCTTCAAATTTTGGATTCAAAAAGCGTAACAAATAGAGGGGAACCACGCACGGTTCCCTTTTCTAATGAAAGGAGTCTATCACATGGATCTTTGGTTTATAACGGTTATCTTTTTAATTGGGTTTATTGGTTCGTACTTATCTGGAATGCTTGGAATTGGTGGTTCAATTATTAAGTATCCAATGCTTTTATATATTCCTCCGATACTTGGTCTTACAGCTTTTTCAGCACATGAAGTCTCAGGAATTAGCGCTGTCCAAGTGTTCTTTGCGACAATTGGGGGCGTATGGGCGTATCGAAAAGGAGGTTATTTAAACAAAAACCTTATTCTTTATATGGGAGCTAGCATTTTAATCGGAAGCTTTATTGGTGGGTTTGGTTCTCAAATGATGTCAGAAGAAGGTATTAACTTCGTATATGGAATTTTAGCGTTAGTTGCTGCTATTATGATGTTTGTTCCGAAAAAAGGCATTGATGACCTGCCACTTGATCAAGTAACGTTTAATAAATGGTTAGCTGCTGGCTTAGCTTTCATTGTGGGAGTAGGATCTGGTATTGTCGGAGCAGCGGGAGCCTTTTTATTGGTACCGATTATGCTTGTTGTTCTTAAAATTCCAACACGTATGACAATCGCCTCTTCTCTAGCCATTACGTTTATCTCATCAATTGGCGCAACGGTAGGAAAAGTAACGACTGGGCAAGTTGATTACGGTCCAGCTCTTATTATGGTTATTGCAAGCTTAATCGCCTCTCCTCTTGGAGCAAAGGCAGGGAAAAAAATCAATACAAAGGTTTTACAAATCGCTCTTGCACTATTAATTTTAGCAACGGCAATTAAAATATGGATTGATATTTTGTGAGCGTAGAAATTATTCTGCGCTTTTTTCTATTGTGAAAATGTGAACAAAAGTCGAATTTTGTCATTAAATGCTATGAATACCTATCCGAAATGAATATTTTTATGATAAAATAAAAATATTATGTTCGTCTTGCTTCATTAGAACTGCTTTGTGACTAAGGGTTTGTTAACGATTAAAAGAATGGAAAGACCAAAATAGGTTAACACTTGTACAAAAATGTATTTTTTGTGAACTTCTTCTTAGAAGTTAGTCAAATAAATAGTGAGTTGTTATTATTTAAGAAGAGCATGGAGTAGGAGACTACTTAAAACTACTTTTTTACTGCAAAGGCGGTAAAATTGACAAAGGAATGAAACAAACAATCATGCAAAGTACTACAAAAACAAATCATCATGCTGAACAAGCATCGTTACCAAAGCAAACGTTTGTGGCGATTTTATCCCAAACCATTAAAACAGGCATTATTAAATCGAATTTAATACCTATGTTTGCCGGGTTAACCTTAGCTTTGTACACATATGACATGAGTCTGTTTGATAATATTCCTGAAATTATTTTAGCTTTTATCGGCTCTTTCCTTGTGATCGGTGCAGCTGGGGCTTTTAATAACCTCTACGATCGCGACATCGATGCCATTATGGAAAGAACAAAAAGCAGACCGACTGTAACCGGTGAAGTGAAACCAACATTTGTATTAGTACTTGCAAGCAGCATGGCCATTCTCGGAATTGGAGCTCTTGCATTAACGACACCACTCGCTGCCTTGTTAGGATTTCTAGGGCTGTTTTTTTATGTGGTTCCGTATACAATGTGGACAAAGCGCCGCACAATTTATAATACAGAAGTCGGAAGTATTTCAGGGGCAATGCCTCCGTTAATCGGATGGGCAGCTATTTATCCAGACGTGACTCATCCAGCCATTATAGGATTATTCGTTGTAACTGTTATTTGGCAAATGCCACACTTTTATGCCATTGCGATCCGTAAACATGACGAGTACAAAGCAGCTAATGTACCAATGCTTCCGGTAGTTAAAGGGTTTGAGCGCACGTACATTCAAACAAATAGTTACCTCGCAATTTTAGTTGTCATTAGCTTTTTATTCGGAACGTTAAGCATAGGTTTAATGCTCGTTGCCTTGCTATTAAGCGTTGCTTGGTTTGTGCTTAGCATTACGGGGTACCGAAAAATGGATAAAGAAAAATGGGCAAAATCAATGTTTATTTTTTCACTAATTCATATGACGGTGTTATTTTCAACAATTATTATCTATTCATTAATAGGTATTTTCTTTAATATTTAAATCGAAAAGAGGCTGGGACATAAG
>NZ_BCVD01000121.1 GCF_001591565.1 Priestia flexa NBRC 15715
CTTTTGTTACAGGAATGTAAAAGATTTAAACGTTAAAATGAAGTTCATAAATTCGTCATGAACTTATCTGTAAGTTTCCCAAAAATCATGTATAATGATTCTTAATCTTTGCTATATATATAGTAAAAAACCATTAACTGATAGTTTAAAAGGGGGTGATTCCATGGGGCAGGGAGACATAGCAGACGAAGCAGATTTGCAAGTATGGTTAATGTAATAAAAGTAGCGTGCATTAAAAAGAGATTGAAAGTTACATTTATGCACCTGGAATCACCTTTATACATAAAGGTGTAATCCAGTCGATACTTTTATAAAACAGGAGGTGTTCTCTTATTCTGCCGTTTGACAGAATAAGAAAACGTATTGATTACACTTAATTTAATATTAGTTGCGCTTTTAATTGGTTTGACCGCGTTCTTCGTAGCGGCTGAGTTTGCCATTGTAAAACTTCGTAGTTCAAAGGTTGATCAGCTGATTGCTGAAGGAAGAAGAGGGGCACTTGCAGCTCAAAGGGTAACCACACATCTTGACGAGTATCTATCTGCCTGTCAGTTAGGTATAACAATTACAGCTTTAGGCTTGGGTTGGTTAGGTGAGCCGACTGTTGAGAAAATCTTAAATCCAATTTTTGCTGATTTTGGCTTTTCATCAACGCTGTCACATTTATTATCCTTTGCTATTGCCTTTGCTCTTGTTACGTTTCTACACGTTGTAGTCGGGGAATTGGCTCCGAAAACAGTTGCTATTCAAAAAGCAGAAACGGTAACACTATTATTAGCGCCAGCTCTTATTTGGTTTTATCGCTTAATGTATCCATTCATCTGGTTATTAAACGGGTCAGCACGTATTTTAGTCGGTCTTTTCGGGCTAAAGCCAGCTTCTGAGCATGAAATCGCTCATAGTGAAGAAGAGCTTCGTATTATTTTGTCAGAAAGCTATGAAGGTGGAGAAATTAACCAAGCGGAATATAAGTATGTAAATAACATATTTGAGTTTGATAATCGCGTTGCACGTGAAATTATGGTGCCAAGAACAGAAATGATTGTGGTATCAAATGAGGATACAATAGAAGAGTTCTTAAAAGTAGCAGTAGAAGAACGCTATACGCGTTATCCGTTTGTAGCAGAAGGTGACAAAGATCAAATTATTGGTTTAATTAACCTAAAAGAAGTTTTAAATGATGTGGTCATTCATAGTCACTTAAAGCAAGAGAAGGTTGAGCGATATATGAAGCCAATTATCCAGGTTATTGAATCAATTCCAATTCACGATTTACTGTTAACCATGCAGAAGAATCGTACGCAAATGGCTGCTTTAATTGATGAATATGGCGGGACGTCTGGACTTGTTACGATTGAAGATATTCTTGAAGAAATCGTTGGAGAAATCCAGGACGAGTTTGATGGCGAAGAAGTTCAAGAGGTTCGTAAAGTATCAGACGATCATTACCTTTTAAATGCCAAAGTGCTAGTTGAAGAGGTGAACGACTTATTAGGAATTCACATCGAAGAAGAAGAAGTCGATACGATTGGCGGTTGGATTTTAACACAAAAAACCGATATTGAGCTTCACGATTGTATCGTTTACGAAGGTTATGAGTTTAAGGTGACTGATGTAGATGGATTGCAAATAAAAGAAGTAGAAGTAAGGAAACTGCAAGAAAACGCAGCTGAAGTATAATAAAAAGCCAGCTTGGCCATATGGTCAAGCTGGCTTTTTATATGTTATTCCTGCGCTTCCAATCTTCATAAAAATGCAGCAACGTTTGGTGTATGCCCTGGAGTGCCATTAACACTAAGTAAAGCATCATAAATAACACGATTTCACCTGTGAACAATGCAATAACGGCCAACCAAACATAAAACATTTTATCTTTCATTCTCTTTTTCCCTTTTAAATAGAACTAAGCTTTGAGGAGCCACTTTCCCGCTTCTTCTAAGTTCGTAGCAATATAATGAGGGGAATTTTTCGTTTGTTCATGCTTATTCTCAGCAAGAGCTTTTTTTCCTGCACCTGTTTGCACTAAAATGGTTTTTGCTCCTACTTTCCTTCCAGCTTCAATGTCCGTCCACCGATCTCCAATTATCACGCATTTTGATAAGTCTAACTGATGCTTACGGGCAGCTTCTATAAGCATGCCGATACTCGGCTTTCTGCATGTGCATCCCGTAGTATGATGATGGGGACAAATGCAAAAATCGTCAAACCCAAATGAAGTCAATTCGTTTATAAACTCATTTTTGGTTGCTTCTCCGCTTGAAATTCCAGGCTGGTTGGTAAAAGCAAATAGTTTAATATTGTGCTCTTTTAACAAATGAATGGTTTTTAATGAAAAAGAAAAAAAAGCGAATTGTTGTAAAGTCGATTAGCTTTATAGTGTTGTTTCCGTTACTATATGTATTATTTTTAGGGTGGCAAGCGTTTAGCGAAAAGTCTTTTGACGTAGCAGGTATTGTATTGATTAGCGGTGTTTTAATGTTTCTTGCTGAATATATTTCATTAAAACGCTCGTATGCAAAAAATAAAGAGCTGTTAGATTAATGAATCCATACTATAAAACAGTAATTAGCTTATAAAGAAATACAGGCTATAATAAAGCCTGTATTTTTATGTGGTGAAAAAAATGAATATTTTGTTTTATTTATTTATAATCCTAACTCATTGCTTGAATCCTTGGAGTAAGATAAGATATGTTCATATGAAAGGTGTGAATAGAAATTGATAGTACGTACTGAAGAAGAAAGGCAAGGCTTAATGAAAATTGGAAAGATTCTTGCTGAGATAAGAGATACGTTAGTAAAAGAAACGAAGCCTGGAGTTACAACGGGCGAACTAGATGAATTAGCTAAAGAACTTTTTGAAAAACATGGAGCAATTTCTGCTCCGAAAGAACTATTTGATTTCCCAGGCTATTCTTGTATTAGTGTAAACGAAGAGGTAGCTCACGGCATTCCTGGTAAACGTGTAATTGAAGATGGAGATCTTGTTAATATTGATGTATCAGGTTCGAAAGACGGTTATTTTGCTGATACGGGCATTTCGTTTGTTGTTGGGGACAGTAATAAGTTTTTAGAGAAGCTTTGTAAAGCGACAAAAGAAGTATTTGATGAGGGACTTAAAAAGTTTAAAGCTGGTGGTAAGCTTAGTAATGTTGGGCGAGCTGTTCATAACAGTGCACGCAAACGTGGGTACACGGTTATTACTAACTTAACGGGTCACGGGGTAGGACATTCACTTCGCGATAAGCCAGATTACGTTCATAACTACTATGAGCCAAGAGACCGCACGCTTTTAAAAGATGGAATGGTTATTGCGTATGAACCGTTCGTGTCAACAAATGCTGAAGAAGCATATCAGCTGGATGACGGCTGGACGTTAGCGACAAATGATGGAAGCTTTGTTGCACAAATTGAGCACACAATCATTGTGACGAAAGGTCAACCAATTATCGTAACAGAATAGAAGCAGATGCCTTTGCATCTGCTTTTTTATAGTACTACTCATACCAAAGCTTAATTGTTTGTTGATTCATTTTAATGTAGGTGGAAAGTGAAGAAATGAAGATAAAAAAGAATAGAACAAAAATCGTTCTATTCTTTCTATTTACTAAAATAAATTTAGTTTATTTAAATTAGTAGTCCCATTTACCGTGGCGTTTGCTGCTTTTTTTATAAGAGCATCTTTCTTTCTTGTCGTAGCTGTGTTTCTTTTTGTCACAAGTTCTTTTGTCATCGTGCTTGTAATCTTTTTTGTAAGAATCTTTTTCGTAGCAGTAGCATTTAAACTCTTTCTTACCATAATCTTTTTTACCTTTACGGTGCTTGTCGTGTTTTCTACACATTGACAATCATCTCCCAGTTGTTTTATTAGTAGAAGCTCTAATGCATTCTACTTAATATAAGATATGAAAAACCGGACAACCTGGTATATGCAAAAGCCTGTATTGAGTAGAAAAGGGCGAGTCCATTTTTAACTTTATTATAATGAGCTGATTGACATTGACATAATGAAAGTGAATTTGATATAATTATCTCGAATTAAAGATATTTGATGTGAAAATAAATGATGGTATAAACATAATCCTAGTTAGGAGGAATTAGAATGAATGAATTAAAAGGTATTCATCACGTGACAGCTATTACGAGTAGTGCTGAAAAAAATTATGAGTTTTTCACGTATGTACTAGGGATGCGCTTGGTGAAAAAAACAGTCAACCAGGACGATATTCAAACCTATCATTTGTTTTTTGCAGATGATAAAGGAAGTGCTGGAACTGATATGACGTTTTTTGACTTCCCAGGAATTCCAAAAGGATCTCATGGTACGAATGAAATTTTTAAAACATCATTTCGTGTTCCAAACAATGAAGCACTTCAATATTGGGAAAAGCGATTTAATCGTTTAGGTGTTCATCACGGTGGTATTCAGGAACTATTCGGAAAGAAAACTTTATCTTTTGTGGACTTTGATGATCAGCAATACCAATTAATTTCTGATGAAGGAAATGTCGGAGTAGCTTCTGGTATACCTTGGCAAAAGGGGCCGATTCCACTGGAATATGCCATTACTGGACTTGGTCCAATCTTTGTACGCGTGGCGAATTATGAGTTCTTTAAGGAAGTATTAGAGAAAGTATTATTATTCCGCGAGGTGGACCAAAAAGGTGACTTGTATCTATTTGAAGTTGGAGAAGGTGGGAACGGTGCTCAAGTAGTAGTTGAACATAACACAACTTTACCTGAAGGTATTCAAGGGTATGGAACCGTTCACCACGTTGCGTTCCGAGTGAATGATCGTCAAGTACTTGAAGAGTGGATTGATCGACTTGCGAGCTTTAGATTTCCAACATCAGGCTATGTGAATCGTCATTTCTTTGAATCTTTATATGCTCGCGTTTCTCCTGGGATTTTATTTGAATTTGCAACGGATGGTCCAGGATTTATGGGAGATGAAGAGTATGAAACACTAGGAGAAAAGCTTTCACTTCCTCCATTTTTAGAGCCTAAACGTGAACAAATTGAAAAGCTTGTACGACCAATTGAAACGGTTCGGAGTACAAAACACTTTGAAAAAGAGTATGAGTAAAGGTAGCTTCCAATGGAAGCTGCTTTTTTTTTACGTCATTGTTAGAAGAACTGACGTATAATAGAAGAGAAGGTGTGGGGGTGATGATCATCAATAAAAAGAAAATGGTTTTATTTGCTGTTTCCATTATGATTGCAGCACTAAATATGAGGCCAGCTATTAATTCAATTTCCCCTATTTTACAGGAGCTTACGTCAGCACTTCAAATGAATGCGTCTACGGCTAGCCTTTTGACAGCTGTACCCGTGTTGTGTATGGGAGTGTTTTCACCGCTTGCTGCAAGCTTGGCTCAAAAATTTGGGCTAGAGCGTATTATTGGGTATGCGCTTTGTTTGATTGGAATTGGGACGGTACTACGTTTTTTTACATATTCAACAGGCTTTTTAATTATGACCTCGCTTATAGCAGGAGTAGGAATTGCCGCTATGGGCCCGCTTTTGTCTGGCTTTATAAAAAAATATTTTAATGAACATGTACCGTTTATGATTAGTCTGTATACAGCTGCTTTGACAACAGGAGCAGTTGCCGCTTCATGGCTTTCAGTTTCGATTTATGAAAACACAAATTCGTGGAGAGTGACGCTGAGCGTTTGGGTACTATTTGCTATTGCTGCTATTCCGGTGTGGTGGCAATGGGTTTTGAAAAATAGCGAAAGTCCCTCTGGTCTTTCGGTACCCGAAGAAGTGAAGCCTATACCTTGGAAAAGCCAACGCGCGTGGCTATTAACGTTATCTTTTGGCTGTATGGCCATGATTTTTTATTCGGCAACGGCTTGGATTGCTCCACTGATTGAAAATCAGGGCTATTCGAAGCAGTATGCAGCAAACATTCTTACGCTCTTTACTGCAACTCAAATTCCAGTGGGTTTTTTATTACCAGTTTTATTAAAAAAAGTGACATCACGCCTTTTTTGGCTCTGGTTTGCCGCTGGAATGGAAGCGTTAGGTCTACTTTTATTAGCTCTTGAAGTTGTTCCATGGGTGGGTGCAATCTTTATTGGTATCGGTGCTGGAACGCTATTTCCGCTAAACTTATTACTACCGATTGATTTATCGAAAAACGCTGATGAAGCTGCTGGCTTGTCAGCAATGACCCAGTCAGCTGGCTATATCATCGGTGCATTAGGACCAATTATCATCGGTACTTTAGTTGACTTAACCGGTCAATTTTACTCCACGTATGTTTTTTTATTTGTTGTGACATTTACGATGAGTATTATTCAATGGTTTGCTATGAGATCGGTTTCTAGAAATAGAGGGTAGTAGTATGGGATAAGAAAGGGGAAGAATAAGACCTTCTTCTTTCTTATCTATCATAAATGGACTAGCATTATTACAAAAAACGTTAACTGTGTTAGAAAGTTTGTAATCTTGTAGAATAAGTCGAATGCATTAGTTGAATTTTAAATGAAGAAACAGGACTTATATCCAATATCTTCTAATCAAGTTTTCTTTTACAATAATAGTAGAAGCACAATCCTAGTTATGCATCTATTATTCTTGTAGGAGGAAGTGCCATGAAAAAATCGTACGCAGCATTATCGCTAGCATCACTGCTTGCTCTAACAAGCAGCCCCTCATTTACATCTGCTACTATTCATTCAGAAACATCCGTTCATCAAGACTCATCTTACGCTATCAATCATTCATTGTTAAAAAAAGCAAAACCTGAGGAGGTTGGCATGTCATCTGCAAAGCTAAAAGAAGTGGATGCCATGATTGAACAAGAAATTAAAAGGGGTTTTCCAGGTGCCGTATTACTTGTTGTAAAAGATGGTAAGGTTGTGAAAAATACCGCGTATGGCTATGCTAAAAAATATAACAGTGCCACACCGCTAAAACACCCTGAGAAAATGAAGACAAATACTATGTTTGATTTAGCATCCAATACGAAAATGTATGCGGTAAACTTCGCTCTCCAAAAGCTGGTTAGCGAAGGGAAGCTAAATTTAAATGAAAAGGTTCAAACATATCTACCAGACTTTAAAGACCAATCAGAGGATGTTATTAAAGGAAAGGATCAAATGAAAGTGATTGATTTACTTCATCATAGCGGGGGATTTCCACCAGATCCACAATACTTTCATCCAAAAGCGGGTGCTTTATATTCTCAGGAAAGAGACAGAACCATTAGTTTAATTTCCAAGACACCTCTTCAATACGAACCAGGAACAAAGAATGTATACAGCGACGTTTATTATATGCTCCTCGGCGTTATCGTTGAGAAAATTACTAATCAGCGCTTAGATCATTATGTGGAAAATGAAATTTATCGACCATTGGGCTTGAGACATACACTGTTTAACCCGCTACAAAAAGGGTTTAAGTCAAAAGACTTTGCGGCAACTGAACTACAGGGCAATACGCGGGATGGTGTTATCAACTTTCCGAATGTTCGAACTTACACACTGCAGGGAGAAGTTCATGACGAAAAAGCATATTATTCAATGGCAGGTGTTTCGGGGCATGCTGGCTTGTTTTCAACAACGAGTGATTTAGCAGTTTTACTACAAGTCATGTTAAACGGAGGAGGATATGGTCGTCATCAATTATTTAATGAGCAAACAATTCAAACCTTTACAGAGCCGTCACCTATGAACTCTACATATGCACTTGGATGGAGACGAAACGGGGATGAAAGCATGGAATGGATGTTTGGTCCTCATGCAAGTCGAAATGCAATTGGCCATACTGGCTGGGTTGGTACTGTCACAATCATTGATCGAGAGAAGGGTTTAGGTATTGTTTTATTGACGAACAAGAAACATTCACCACTTATTAATCCGTCAGAAAATCCAAATCGCTTTGAAGGAGATGTGTTTGAAACCGGTCAATATGGAAGCGTTGTAACAGGCGTTTATGACGCCATTGAATAGAGAGTGAAGAAAGAAGGAGCTGAGGTTAATCAGCTTCTTCTTTCTTCTTTTTTTTGAAAACGCATTCAAAAAGATGTTGAACTCCATCGGAGGTTTTGATAAAATAAATTTAGTTAATTTTACTAAAAAGTAGTAAAATTAACTGTTTTGCCGATGACTGCATAATAAGCAAGCAGTCTTTTTTCGTAAACTGTTTGGTCTATACCAATTTTCGTATGCTATCATAAAAGCAAATAGAAGTTTTACAGGGAGTGGCTAACTTATGGCAACGATTAAAGATATTGCACAGCAAGCAGGCGTTTCAATCGCTACCGTATCTAGAATTTTAAATAGTGATCAAACTCTATCCGTCGCTGACGATACGCGTAAGCGAGTAATTAACACTGCAAAAAGCTTAAATTATCAGTCGTCAAAAAGAAAAAATACGGCGTATTCAAAATTAACAGAGACTCGTTCTATCGGTTTAATCCTAACAACATCACAAAAAGATGAAGTGAATGATCCATACTTTTTATCTATTCGATTAGGCATCGAAAGTATTTGTGAAGCTTATCAATTTAAAATTGAAAACGTATTTGTGGTTGGTGAAAATGAAATCCCTAAAGGCGGACTTAATCATTTGGACGGCTTAATCGTGATAGGAGCAATTGACGAAAAAGATTTAGCGTCATTTTATTACAATAAAAATAGGCTAATCTTTGTTGACTATACACCTAAAGGTAATGATTTTGATGTAGTGACGTCTGATTTCGAAGCTGCAACTAGAGACTTAATTGAAAAGCTAGAAGAAATGAAGCATAAAGATATTGCCTTTATTGGTGGGAAAGTGATTACAAAGCGCCTCAGTGACAGTGCCGGAGAGCATCATTCTGAAAGACGTCAAAACACGTATGAACGAGTGATGAAAGAAAAAGGGAACTTTCATTCACGCTATGTAAAAGTAACGGGATGGGATCCAATTCATGGATACGAAATGACGAAAGAATTAATTAATCAAGAAAGCATGCCTACTGCAATTATTGTAGCGAGTGACCCATTGGCTATTGGAGCTTTAAAAGCGCTTAATGAAGCAGGTATTCATGTGCCAAAGGAAGTATCAATTGTTAGTTTTGATGATATTAGTGCAGCAGCTTACCTAACTCCAAGCCTATCTACAGTTAAAATTCATACAGAAGAAATGGGGAAAACAGCGGTAAAGCTTCTTCATGATAGATTAAAAGGAAGAGAGTTACCAATTAAGGTTATGTTACCTACGAGCTTTATTGCTCGGGAAAGTATAGCAGAAAAGATAGAATGACAACAAAGCTAGGGGAGATGGAGAGAAATGTCTATTTTATTTGACGAAAAGAATAAGATCTTTCACTTGAAAGCAAAAGATACAAGCTACGTAATGGGGCTTGTTCGAGATAATTACTTAGCTCATTTTTACTGGGGGAGAAAGATTAATAACTACAATCACACAAACCAAATCCAGCCGTTAGACCGTTCGTTTTCGCCGAACCCGTATCAAGGAGACCGCACGTTTTCACTGGATTGGTTACCTCAAGAATACCCTCAGCATGGAAACGGTGATTTTCGTTCACCAGCTTATCAAGTAGAACTATCAAATGGTACAGCGGTTACGGATTTACGTTATAAAGAGCATCGAATTTATAAAGGGAAACCTAGCTTAGAAGAATTACCAGCTACATATATTCATTCTGATGATGAAGCAGAGACTCTAGAGGTTGTGTTAGAAGATAGCATTATTGGCTTAGAAGTAACGTTACAGTATACGGTTTTTGAAAACTATAATGGGATTACGCGTGCGACAAAGTTTGAAAACCAAGGGAAAGAGTCTATAAAGTTGATTCGTGCTCTCAGTGCTAACGTTGATTTTCGGGACGCAGAATTTGATATGCTTTCACTGCCAGGTGCATGGGGGAAAGAGCGTCATGTTGAGCGTCAGCCATTGCATACGGGTATTCAATCTGTTGGCAGTATAAGAGGTGCAAGCAGCCATCAGCAGAATCCTTTTCTTGCGCTGCTTCGTAAAGATGCGACTGAATATTCTGGAGAAGTATACGGATTTAACTTTGTTTATAGCGGTAATTTCTTAGCCCAAGTAGAAGTAGACCAGTTTTCAACGGCGCGTTTATCTGTAGGCATTCACCCGCATAATTTTACGTGGTTACTAGAAAAAGAGGAGGCTTTTCAAACTCCTGAAGTCGTCATGGTATATTCAGCTGCAGGTTTATCAGAAATGTCTCACACTTTCCATAATTTATATAAAAACCATCTATTACGCGGTGAATTTAAAGAGAAAGAGCGTCCAATACTAGTAAACAACTGGGAAGCTACTTACTTTGACTTTGATGCGGAGAAAGTAGAGCAAATTGCCAAGGTAGGTAGCGAGCTTGGCATGGAGCTGTTTGTACTTGATGATGGCTGGTTTAAAAAGCGCAACTCAGACACAACGTCACTTGGAGATTGGTTCGTTGATAATGAGAAACTTCCTGCAGGCTTAGAAGATGTGGCCAAACGTGTAAACAACGTAAACATGGAGTTTGGCTTATGGTTTGAACCTGAAATGGTCTCAAAAGATAGTGATTTATATAGAGAACATCCGGATTGGTGTTTGCACGTACCGAACCGTCATCGAACGGAAAGTCGAGAGCAACTGGTTCTTGATTTTTCTAGAGAAGATGTACGCGCTGAAATTACAAAACGCATCTCAGCTATTCTTTCAAGCGTTCCAATTACGTATGTAAAATGGGACATGAACCGCCACTTAACAGAAGTGGGTTCAGCACTTCTTCCTGCTGAGCGTCAAAAAGAAACGTCTCATCGCCATATTTTAGGCGTATACAAAATGATGGAGGACCTTACAACTGCATTTCCTCATATTTTATTTGAAAGCTGCTCTGGTGGTGGAGGACGCTTTGACCCAGGGATGCTGTATTACATGCCGCAAACTTGGACCAGCGATAACACGGATGCGGTTGAACGTCTGAAAATTCAGTATGGCACAAGCCTTGTGTACCCGATTGTATCAATGGGAGCGCACGTATCAGATATTCCGAATCACCAAGTTCATCGCTATGCACCATTAAAGATGCGCGGTGATGTAGCAATGGCTGGCAACCTTGGCTATGAGCTAGATTTAACGAAGCTAACAGATGAAGAGAAACAAGCTGTAAAAGAGCAAATTGTGGAATATAAGGAAATTCGAAGACTCATTCAGTACGGTAATTTTTATCGACTCTTAAGTCCATTTGAAGGACATGAAACAGCATGGTTATTTACGGATGAAGCAAAAGAAGAGGTAGTAGTATTTTATTATCGTGTACTTGCTGAGCCGGCGGCACCTTTGCGCTCGATCAAACTTCATGGGTTAGATTCAGAGAAATCGTATGAATTAATAGGAACAGATAAGGTGTATGGGGGCGATGAGCTTATGTACAGTGGAATTCATATCCCTATTTCCTTACAAGGCGACTTTCAAAGCTATGTGTGGAAATTTAAAGCAAAAAGATAAAGAAAGGGAGGCTGGGACATAAGGATTTCAGCCAATGATAAACCT
>NZ_BCVD01000122.1 GCF_001591565.1 Priestia flexa NBRC 15715
TGTCTCAGTCTCTTATTTTATAACTGCTGAATTAATATTCCTGAAAAGTACTTTCTAGCATCCGCTGTTAAGATATGAAGCTTTTCTTTTTCAACCTTCCCTTGCTTTATGCGTTCAAACTCTAGAAATGCACCGCTCAGATTTTCTGTTACGCTTTTAATAATGAAACCTTTTTCAATAAGAAAATCAATTTTTTCACGTTCTGCAACAAAATGCTGATAGTCTGACATACCTTCACCTCAATCTGTTGAAATAGTTTGGCTGGATGCGACAGGTTGAATTACTTTCTCATCAATTGAGATCACCCAATCACGGCCAACTGTAATGCCTAGATACTTTTCATCACTTGGTGTCTCAATCTCAGCTTGTTTATAACGCTTAAACCACCAATATTTAGCTAAGACATAATAACAGATAGCGCCTACTACAAATCCAACAACAAAAGAATAAGTTGATAGAAAGTAAGCACTTGTTCCACCTATAGTCCATGCAAGTAAACCAGCTATATTAAAGCCATAAAAGTAGCGATACTGCCCATTCTCTTCATATAGCTCTGTCACGTTTACTCTACGCTTTCGTAATAAGTAGTAATCGGCAAACAAGATACCAACAATGGCCGATAAAATTCCACCGACAATTAACAATGCAGGGACAATAATACCAAACAAACTCCATGGTTGAACAATCGTCCCCACAATACCAGCGATGAATACCCCAACCCCAAATGGCACTTTAGGTCCACCAACATTTGAAAAAATCGTTGCAGCTGGAATCAAATTCGCTGAGATATTTGTTGACCACTGGGCAAATACAACCATTAAAAGTAATACTCCAAGCGCGAAGCCAGACGCAGCTTCTTGAAGCGCTACTACTGGATCATAGTTTTTCACGGCAATATAAGAGACACCACCAATGATAACCATAAATGTTTGAGTTAGCGGCAATGCCACTACGCTTCCTACAAGAGCTCCTTTATTGCGTTTTACCCAGCTTCGCTCATGTGTAGGTGCTTTAATAAACCTTGAGATAGACGGAATATCTGCTGCAAGCGTTGCCCAAAACCCCATGTTACTCATAATGACTACGATAAATGCTGTAACAGCTGCCCCTCCTGTCACCGGACTTTCAATCCACCCCCATACCTCTCTACCTTGAGAAAGAGCTTGGTCCGACAGAGTCGTATACATCCAGGCTGAAATAATGATGATAACTGGGGCTGCTAGGTCCGTAAAGCGTTCAACTGCTTTAATTCCAAGCGCTGTATTAATAAGCTGTAATAATGCAAAGAGAAAAAAGCATATGAGCCAGTTATTAAACCCTGCTAGAGCATTTAAAATCCCATTCATTGCCGTAGCACCAAAGTACGTATTGATTCCAAACCAACAAGACGCTGCAAGCCCTCGCATAACGGATGGAATATGAGTGCCAATTGTTCCAAATGGAGCTCTCATATAGACTGGAAATGATAAACCATGTTCAATCCCAATATCGGCAATAATGGTCACAAATAAACCAATCGCAATTGATCCAATCACGGTTGCTACTACAACCCAGCCGAGAGATAAGCTTTGCACACCGGACCCTCCGATTGCAAATGCGGCTAATACAACCGCCATACTAACCCACATTAATGAAAAACCAAGCGTTCCAATTTTACGGTTTTGATGCGCAACAGGTAATAAATCCGGTGATTTTAAATAGCTTCCTGATTTTTTCATTTCTTGCACCCCTCATACTATTTAGTAAACGCGTTACATTCATCATGAAGGCTGTTTTCTCTCTATTTATATACATAGGGGTTGCGCTATGCTATAAGCACAGCGCAGTAGCATAATTACAGTTTTACTGGGGATTGCTGAGCTTCATTACGCTCATTAAATTTTGACCGCTTAATATACTCACCATAACCACTCTTACCAACAAATTGCTTTTCTTTAATCACAAATTCTCCTCTACACAATACTGAAACCGGCTCACCCGTAATTTCCATTCCTTCAAACGCACTATAATCAACAGCCATGTGATGTGTTTCAGCAGAAATTTTACGCTTGACAGTCGGGTCAAAAATTAATAGGTCCGCATCGCTTCCTACAGCGATTGTGCCTTTTTTCGGATATAATCCAAATAGCTTAGCAGTGCGAGTAGATGTTACGTCTACAAATTGATTAAGCGTAATCTTCCCTTTCTGTACACCTTCTGAAAATAAGATGCTCATACGGTCTTCAATAATAGGACCGCCATTTGGAATCTTTGTAAAATCATTCTTACCTAAATCTTTTTGCCCATTAAAATCAAATGAACATTGATCAGACCCAATCGTTTGTAAATCTCCATTTTTTAATGCGTTCCATAACACTTCTTGGTTCCACTTTTCACGAAGAGGTGGTGACCAGACGTATTTAGCTCCTTCAAAATTAGGTTTTTCTAAGTAGGATTCATCTAATACTAAATATTGCGGACATGTTTCACCCCAAATATTCACGCCTCGATTTCGAGCCTGAGCAATTTGATTCACCGCTTCAGCACAAGATACATGCACTACATATAGCTGTGAATCAGCAAGACCTGTAAAACAAGCTGCTCTACCTGTTGCCTCACCTTCAATCTCTGGAGGTCTTGTACGCGCATGGTAAATTGGATCTGTACTTCCTGCTTCTAACGCTTTCTTCGTTAAATAGTCAATCACGTCTCCGTTTTCAGCATGTACCATAACTAATGCTCCAAGCTCTTTTGCTTGAATAAGCGTTTGATAAAGGGTCGCATCGTCCGCTTGAAATACATCTTTATACGCCATGAATACTTTGAACGACGTAATCCCTTCATCTTCAATAATAGTAGGAAGTTGTTCTAATACCTGATCGTTCATCTCTCCAATCATCAGGTGGAAGCTATAGTCAATAGCTGCTTTCCCTTCTGATTTTGCATGCCAAGTATTAATGGCATTTTGCAACGGTTTCCCTTTATCTGTTAAGCAAAAATCAATGATAGTTGTGGTACCTCCAAACGCCGCTGCAATGGTCCCCGTTTCAAAATCATCTTTTGTGACCGTCCCTCCAAATGGCATGTCTAAATGAGTATGTGGATCAATTCCTCCAGGGAAAATATAAGCTCCATTTGCGTCAACAATTTCACAACTAGACTCATCTAGTCCCTTTCCAATTGCTGCGATTTTCCCATCTTCAATTAAAATGTCTCCGCTGTACGTATCTGCTGCTGTAACGATTACTCCATTTTTCACTAATTTTTTCATAATTTGATCCCCCCTATTGTGTTTGGTTATACGTCCAGTTTTTGTGCAGATGTCATCGCAAGTGCCGCTTGTCTTTCATTCCACGTCATAGGCGGCTGCTCACTCGCTACCTCCACCATAGAGATTGCTCCATCAACAGGACAGACAATCGAGCAGAGATTACAGCCCACACAATCTTCTTCTCTTACTTGCAAATACGGTTTACCTGAAGAGTCTTTCAACATATCAATACATTGATGGGACGTGTCTTCACATGAAATATGACACTTGTTACAATTAATACATGTATTGGGGTCAATTCGAGCCACAACTTTATAATTTAAATCAAGATTTCCCCAATCAGAGTATTTCGGAACAGCTTTTCCAACAAGATCGCTCACTTTTGCAATTCCTCGCTCATCAAGGTAGTTGTTTAGTCCATCAAGCATGTCTTCTACAATTCTAAAACCATGATGCATAGCAGCCGTGCACACTTGAACCCCAGTTGCTCCCATAAGCATAAATTCCACTGCTTCCTGCCAATTCGATACGCCTCCCATACCTGAAATCGGTACATTAATATGAGGGCTTCTTGCACATTCAGCCACCATATTTAAGGCGATAGGCTTAACGGCTGGACCACAGTAGCCTCCATGTGCACCTTTACCAGCCACGTGGGGAATTGTGTTCCATGAATTGATATCCACTCCGGCTAAGCTATTGATAGTGTTAATCATACTCACTGCGTCCGCTCCGCCTCTTACAGCGGCTTCTGCTGTAACTGTGATGTCCGTAATATTTGGAGTCAACTTAACAATAACAGGCGTTTTCGCTACTTCTTTAGCCCAGTACGTTTGCTTTTCAACAAGGTCAGGCACCTGCCCTGAAGCTGCTCCCATTCCTCGCTCGGCCATGCCGTGAGGACAGCCGAAATTTAGCTCTAAACCGTCAACGCCTACATCTTCTACACGTTTTACAATTTCATGCCATTTCTCCTGTTTTGGTTCAACCATTAAAGAAGCAATGATAGCATGGTCAGGAAATTTCTTTTTGGTCTCATAGATTTCTTTTAAATTAACCTCAAGCGGCCGATCCGTAATAAGCTCAATATTATTAAAACCCGCTACGCGCTGGCCGTTAAAGCTCACCGCTGCAAACCGTGAAGATACATTTAAAATTGGATCTCCAAGCGTTTTCCAAACTGCTCCGCCCCATCCTGCTTCAAAGGCACGCTGTACTTGATACCCCGAGTTTGTAGGCGGCGCTGATGCTAGCCAAAATGGATTGGGTGATTTAATACCTGCTAAGTTTATGCGTAAATCTGCCATGCTTGTTCCCCCTCTCGTTTGTTTAAGCCGTTTCAATTGCTTCTTTCTTTAACTGAGCATGAATGCCATATGCCGTTTGCTTCCCTTGCTGTGCAGCGGTCACAACCATGGCTTCACCTTGCCCTTTTCCAAATACAACGTCACCACAAGCAAAGACTTTAGGGTTTGAGGTTTGGAATGTATCTTGATCAATTAGTACGACTCCACCATCTTGCTTTAATTCAAACTGATTAATTAAAGATAAGTAACGCTCTTGCCCAATTGCTTTAATAACAGCATCCACTTTAATTAAGAACTCTGACCCTTCTATTGGTACAGGCTTTTTACGTCCATCACCTTCTGATTCTTTTAGTTCCATTTTGATACATTCAATACCTGTTACTTCATTTTTGTCATTTCCAACAATTCTCACAGGTGCTGTTAACCATCGAAACTCTACACCGTCTTGCTTGGCAAATTCATATTCAAAATCATAGGCTGTCATTTCAGCACTCGTTCTACGGTATAGAATTTTTACATTTTTTGCCCCTAATCGTATGGAACATGTTGCTCCATCAATCGCTGTATTTCCTGCACCAACAACCGCTACTTTTTTCCCCACAAACTCTGTAGTCAACGCTTCTGATTTTGTTTGCTTCACAAAGTCAATTGCATCATAAACTCCCTTTAGGTGTTCTCCTTCAATACCTAAATTTGGAACTTTGCTCATTCCAATAGCAAGAACGACTGCATCGTAGTTCTCTAAAAGTTCACTCGGCATCACGTCTTCACCAACACGCGTGTTTGTTTTAATTTCAACGTCTAGGGCTTTTACCTGCTGTACCTCCCAAAAAGAAATAGCTTGAGGGAGTCGAAACGATACAATTCCATAGGTATTTAACCCTCCTGCTTCTTTTTCTGCTTCAAAGATTGTCACAGCATATCCAAACCGAGCTAGCTCTCTGGCAGCTGAAAGCCCAGCGGGTCCTCCGCCTACAATAGCAACCCGCTTTCCGTTTGGCTTGCCTTTTGTAAATAACACCTGTTCATTTTGAATAGCCCAGTCAGTAGCATAACGCTGAAGATCACCAATCATAATAGGTTTAGTCGAATGATTTAATACACATGCCCCTTCACAAAGCTCTTCTGTTGGACAAACCCTCGCACAGCTCGCTCCAACAGGATTCGATGTCATAATCGTTTGAGCGGACCCCTTTAAGTTTCCAGATGCAATTTTTTTAATAAACGTTGGTATATCAATGCCCGTTGGACAAGCTTGAATACAAGGAGCATCGTAACAGTACAAACATCGATTAGCTTCTTCAATAGCTTCTTGATTTGGCAAGCCTTTTTCAACTTCACTAAAGTTCTCTACAATTGCTTGAAGCATCGGCTGAGCTGAAGATTTCATAAATCCATCCCCCTTCTAAATTGCTTTATATCGATTATATTTGAAAGCGCTTACATATTTTTTTATTAACTTTCCCCCGATTGGTTTCACTCCTTTGTGTTGAGGTTTTAAGCTTATAATCCATTTTACTGAAGAAACGTGCTGTTTACATTATACAAAGTGTCAAAAAATTCAAACTTTATATTAGCCGATATGTAAAAAGCTTGAGCGACAAGACCCAAGCTTTTTACAATGTGATTATTATCATTTTGCTACTTCTTTGATAATCGATACAACCAGCTCTGATGTTTTTACAAGTTCTTCAACTGGAATTTTTTCACTTGTGGTATGAATATCTTCATAGCCTACAGCTAAGTTTACAGTTGGAATATCAAAACCTGCAATGACGTTTGCATCGCTGCCACCGCCGCTTTGTAGCAAGCGTGAAGGACGACCGATATTGGCAACCGCTTTTTTTGCTACTTCTACAACATGGTCTCCATCGCTAAATTTAAAGCCAGGATACATCACTTTAATATCTACTTCAGCTCTTCCTCCCATGTCACTTGCTGCAGATTCAAATGCTTCCTTCATTTTTGCCACTTGCGCTTCCATTTTTTCAGGAACCAATGAACGAGCTTCTGCTAAGATCGATACGTAGTCGCACACAATATTCGTTTGCGTTCCACCTTCAAAGCGACCAATATTCGCCGTTGTTTCTTCATCAATACGCCCTAGAGGCATACGTGAAATCGCTTTTGAGGCAATGGTAATCGCCGATACTCCACGCTCAGGTGCTACACCAGCGTGAGCTGTTTTTCCATAAATATCTGCTTTGACTTTTGCTTGCGTTGGAGCAGCAACAATAATATCGCCCACTTTTCCATCGCTATCAAGCGCATAGCCAAATTTTGCCGTTACAAGCTTTGGATCTAATGCTTTCGCTCCAACTAATCCAGATTCCTCTCCAACTGTGATGACAAACTCAATGGTACCGTGCTCAACATTTTGCTCTTTTAGCACTTGAATAGCTTCTAGCATCGCTGCCAATCCAGCCTTATCATCAGCTCCTAGAATCGTTGTTCCATCGCTTTTAATATAACCGTCTTCAATAGATGGTTTAATGCCTTTTCCAGGAACAACCGTATCCATATGAGAAGTAAAATAAATGGTATCTACTCCTTCTTTTGTTCCTGGAAGAGTACAAATTAAATTACCTGCACCATGTCCAGTTTCAGCTGTTGTATCATCTTCAACAACTTTTACTCCTAAAGCCGTGAATTTTTCCGTTAATACTTTTGCAATCTCGGCTTCATACTTTGTTTCTGAATCAACTTGTATAAGTTCTAAAAATAGATCAACTAGACGTCGCTCATTAACCATAATATGTAATCCCTCCAAAATTAACCTACAATGGTATGTTACCATGTTTTCGCTGTGGACGCTCTTCCTTTTTATTGTGCAACATTTCGAGTGCTTGTATTAATTTTATTCTTGTATCTCTTGGATCAATCACATCATCTACCATCCCCGCCCTCGCCGCAACGTATGGATTAGCAAACTTATCGCGATACTGCTCAATTTTTTCAGCTCGAACTTCTTCGGGAGCATCACTACTTTGGATTTCGTTCGCAAAAATAATATTGGCAGCTCCTTGAGGACCCATAACGGCAATTTCAGCGTTTGGCCAAGCATATACCATATCTGCACCAATTGATTTACTATTTAGCGCAACATAAGCTCCACCATAGGCTTTTCGTAAAATCACCGTAATTTTCGGAACAGTTGCCTCAGAATAGGCATATAAAATTTTAGCACCGTGACGAATGATACCGCCATGTTCTTGCTTAATACCAGGAAAGAATCCTGTTACATCTTCAAACGTAATGAGTGGAATATGAAAAGAGTCACAAAACCTTATAAAACGTGCAGCTTTGTCTGAGGAGTTAATATCTAAGCTGCCAGCCATAAACTTTGGTTGATTACAAACCAGCCCGACCACGTTTCCATTCAAGCGAGCTAAGCCGACTACAATGTTTTTAGCAAAATCTTTTTGTACTTCTAAAAATGTTCCTTCGTCTACGACGTGGTCAATAACATGGCGAACATCATATGGTCTGACAGCATCAAAAGGCACAACATCCAATAATTCTGGGCGGTCATTGCTTTGATCATTATAAGGGACACTCGGTGGCTTTTCAGCATTAGATAAAGGCAAGTAGCTTAGTAAGAGGCGAACCTGCTCAAGCACTTCTTCTTCTGAACTTGCGCTAAAATGAGCATTTCCACTAATTTCATTATGAACAGCAGCTCCACCCAAATTTTCTGCTGTGATTGTTTCACCCGTTACTGTCTCAATCACTTTCGGTCCTGTAATAAACATTTGGCTCGTCTTTTCCACCATAAATACAAAATCAGTGATGGCTGGTGAGTATACTGCACCACCTGCACATGGTCCCATAATCACGGAGATTTGAGGGATGACTCCTGAATAAATGGCGTTTCGATAAAAAATTTGACCGTATCCGTCTAACGACATCACGCCTTCTTGAATTCGCGCTCCACCCGAGTCATTTAATCCAATAAAAGGAACACCAGTTTTCGCTGCTAGGTCCATTACATTGACGATTTTTTTGGCATGCATTTCTCCAAGCGCACCGCCAAACACCGTGAAATCTTGAGAAAACAAATAAATGCCTCGTCCATTCACTTTACCGTACCCAGTGACAACACCGTCTCCAGGACCTGCTTGTGTATTCATATTAAAGTCCAGACAGCGGTGTTCTATAAAAGGCTGAACTTCAACAAATGTTCCTTCATCAACCAATAAGTCAATGCGTTCTCTAGCCGTTAGTTTTCCTTTGAAATGTTGCTTTTCAATTTTTTGATCTCCGCCCCCTTGTTCAATTTTGCGGCGCTTGTCGTATAGCTCATTTAGTTTTTCATAAATATCAACCATGTGCTATTCCTCCTCTGTTGGTTTCTTTTCACAAAGTTCATACAAAACCCCTGCGGTGGACGACGGGTGTAAAAAAGCAATGGAAGCACCACCAGCTCCTAATCTTGGCTCATGATCAATCATTTTAATTCCACGTTCTTTCAGCTCTTGAATGCGATCTTCAATGCTTCCAACACCAAAGGCAATGTGGTGTATACCCTCTCCACGTTTTTGAAGAAATTTAGCGACTGGACTGCTATTATTTAAAGGTTCAAGAAGTTCGATTTTCGAATCACCGCATTGAAAAAAAGCTACCTTTACACCTTGATTTTCTACTTTTTCTATCCCTAAACATAGTAAGCCAAGCTGCCTCTCATAAAATGCTTTGATGTTATCAATAGAGTGAACAGCGATGCCAATATGATCAATTTTATTCATATTCCCACCCCCTAAAAAAGCGTTTTCATTTAGACATATTCTTGAATGAATCTTCATTCTCCTTCTTAAAACGAAAGCGAATAAAGAAGTTGCTTGTCCCATTTCCCTGCTACATGTAAAATAGAAAAAAAGGTTGTGAGAGGAGCTACTCTTTTATGTCGAATAAAAAATGGCAAAAAATTGTGGTCTATTTAATGCTGGGAACGATGATAATCACAACTGTTCTTGCTGGCATTACAATGTGGCTATAATAAAAGGTAGGTGATGAATCACCTACCTTTTATTGCACTACTATTCCTTTTTCCTTCGCTAGATCTTCAAAGGATTTTCCACTGGTCACAATCCATACTTTTGTTCCAAGAGGAACCTTTTCATAAAGCTCAACAACGCGTTCATTTCGAAGCCTTATGCACCCATTAGAAACATACTTGCCGATAGAGTTTGGCTGGTTTGTACCATGAATTCCATAAATTCGCCCATCTGTGTCTTTTGCATCAAATCCAATCCACCTCAACCCAAGTGGATTAGTAGGGTCTCCCCCTTCTATCTTATCTTTTCGATAATAAGGGTTTGCTGCTTTAACTGTGATAGTGAACTCGCCTTCTGGTGTTAAATCTTTTGTTCTTCCCGAACCCACTTTAATAACATTCTCTACCTTGCCGTGTTCAATATATGCTAATTCATTTGTCTGTTTATTTACAATAATAAAAGGGTCAGCTGGTAAAGGATTTGCTCCCAGCGGCCAAATTGGTGATACAAGTACTAAAATAAGAAACATGACGTGCATACAATTCAACCCCTTACGCTTTTTCTTATTGTTCGTAAGGGGTTGCTACAACATGCATATTGTTTACGTAATTTTTAAGCTTTGTTTAATAATTAAATATTGCTCTATTTCCTTTACAAAGTGTAACAGGTCTGCTCGTGCTTCGAATTCTTCACGAGACTTAGGTAGCTCCATGCATTGAAAAGATTCCTTGAGCTGCTCCAGCTTTAATAAAAAAAGCTTTGCTGTGTTACCCGGATGAATAGAAAAGCTTAATTCTTCAATAAAATCAGCAATCATATATCTTTGTTCAACCACAAGGTCAATTGATGTAAGAAGAGGAAGAGTACGTTCTAGAATTTCTAATTGTTTTTCACGAATTTTAAAGTATCGATAATAATAATTTTCTGAACGTACAAAATGGTTTTCAACATCACGGAAAGCTAGACTTTTAGCTTTTTCTAAGAGCACTGCTGTATCGGCAATTTCTTTGCCAGACCAAGTGCTTTCGTTTCTTCTTAAATAAAGCGCCATTTCTTTAAGAATGATATGAAAATTCTCTTCAATGTCCTGCTGATACTGACGAAGCTCTTTGTCTAAGCTTGGCATGTATAAATTCACAAGAAGCGCTACGCCAATACCAACCACAATGAGCCCTAATTCATTGAAAACAATTTGCCACGTCATATTTTCAAGAGAGTAAATGTGCAGTAAAATAACTGAACTTGTTACAATTCCTCCGTTGACCTTTAAAATAACGGTTAACGGAATAAAAAATAGCAGCATCAATCCGATGACCGCTGGATGATAAGCAATTCCTTCAAAGAAAATAAATGAAAATAAAATTGAAATCGAACAAGCTACAAAGCGATCAAACGCACTTTGCAACGATTTTTTCTGTGAATTTTGTATACATAAGATTGTAATAATTCCTGCTGATGGGAAAAACTCAAGGCCGATGAGCTGTGCAATGCTAATTGCGAGTGCAGTACCTACGGCTGTTTTAAAGGTTCGATAACCAATTTTATACTTCATATCGTCAAAGCTCCTAAACAGTTCCTTTTTTATAAGTTATTCATAACACTATTATTTATTAACATGTTTCATTCAATTACGCAATGCTTCTCGCTATTTATAAATTAAAA
>NZ_BCVD01000123.1 GCF_001591565.1 Priestia flexa NBRC 15715
TTTTATTTTCTGTAATTTTATTATGTAAACTAAAAACGCAAATATTATCATTGCGCTATTCGTTTATGCTAAAATAACAGTGGAAGAATTTTTTAGTAAAGGGGACAGATTATGTTAAATTTTGAACGCAATATTGAAAAGTACGCTGAGCTAGCGGTTAAGGTTGGCGTCAATATTCAACCAGGGCAAGTTTTACATATTTCTGCTGATGTTGCATCGGCATCATTCGTACGTGAAGTAGCTAAAAAAGCGTATGAAGCTGGTGCAAAGTCAGTTGACGTTGATTTTAAAGATGATTATCTTGTTCGCTTGAAGTATGAAAAAGCAGCGGATGAAGTATTTGAAGAATTCCCAGCTTGGCGAGTTCAAGAACGCGAAGCGCTTGTTGAAAATGGAGGAGCTGTTTTATCCGTTATCTCAAGCAGTCCGGATCTATTAAAAGGCGTAGACGGAAAGCGTATCGCAACGTTCCAACGTGTAAGCGGTCAAGCGATGAAAAAGTTTAGAGAAGCCATTCAATCTGATAAAATTAGCTGGTCAATCGTAGCCGTACCATCAAAAGAGTGGGCGGCAAAGGTATTCCCTGACGCACCGGAAGATAAGCAAGAAGAAAAGCTATGGGAAGCGATTTTCAAAGCGGTACGTGTGGACCAAGAAGATCCGGTAGCTGCTTGGACAAAACATAACGACAATCTACATGAAAAAGTGGATATCCTAAATGAAAAGCACTTTGCAAAACTACACTATAAAGCACCAGGTACAGACTTAACAATTGAACTACCTGAAAAGCATATTTGGGTAGGCGCTGGAAGCGTGAACGAAAAAGGGCATGACTTCATGGCGAACATGCCAACAGAAGAAGTGTTCACCGTTCCGAAAAAAGACGGTGTGAACGGCCAGGTGACAAGCACAAAGCCATTAAGCTATGCAGGTAACCTGATCGAAAACTTTACGCTTACGTTTGAAAACGGAAAAATTACAGGCGTTAAAGCAGAGCACGGAGAAGAAACGTTAAAGCAGCTAATTGATACAGATGAAGGAGCAAAATATTTAGGTGAAGTGGCGCTAGTACCGCATAACTCACCCATTTCCCAGTCTGATATCATTTTCTACAACACGCTGTTTGACGAAAACGCATCAAATCACTTAGCGATTGGCAGCGCGTATTCGTTCTGCTTAGAAGGCGGAAAAACAATGTCAAAAGGCGAGCTAGCTGAAAACGGAGCAAACGACAGCATCACCCACGTTGACTTCATGATTGGCTCAGCTGAAATGGACATCGACGGCATCAAAGCTGACGGTACAAGCGAGCCCGTGTTTAGAAAAGGGAACTGGGCGTTTTAATCAAAGCAAAACCACACCGGTTATAGGTGTGGTTTTGTTTTGGTAAACTAAATAGGTTAAAGCTTTTCTAGCCAATCCTTCAGCCATTGAACTGGTATTTTAATCAAGTCTAAGTTAAGAGTTTGTAACTCAGATAGCGTGAACGTATTTGAAAGAAACAACTCCCACTGAGCGTCTATATCTATTGCTTTATCATTCAACAAAAGGTTTTGATTATCACCTTCATCGGTTTCATGTATGTAGAGAGAGCACCAATCCACCAACGTTTTGTGAGAGAGTTCTTGATTTACAGCAAGCGTAATAAGAATATGTAAATTTTGAGATGAAAACTCATGACGATTCATATTATAAAACGCTCGCTGCCTCATTAATTCTCATTACGGGATCTTGATCATGAAATCCAATACAAACGTTCACTTTAGGAAAAGCATTCACCTCATTGTAAGCTCTCATGTATTCTAAAACTGTCCGTACAATGAGGTAAAGTGTTGAGCCTAGCGCTTCGTTTGTATCGTGGAAGCCATGAGATTCATATAAATTGCCAAACGTTGCTAGACTGGGTCCATTTATTTCATCAACCCATTCACATGCCCACTCATCATCGTCCTCTTCAAGTGGCTGATAATCTTCACAGATAAAAAGCGTACTATCCCAATCATTATCTAAGTCGTACTCAAAGTAAATGGCTTTGGCACCTTCAGAGTATGCAACTGTTAAACCTTGAGCCAAGAGATCTTGTAATGCCTCTTGGTAGTCTTTTAATGAAACGAGCTGAATAGCTTTTGCTATATCAGTTCCGCAAAGTTTTGTGCAAATATCAAAATAGCGCTGTTCAATTTCTTGTATAGGAGAAGTTTGTATATCTTTTTGTAGCAGGTCTAAATAATCATAAATATCCATTTGCACCGCTCCGTTCAGTGTAGGGTATACTTATTTTACCATACTTAAACAAATGAATAAGCACAAAAAAAGCAGTACTCAATCCGTACTGCTTTCTTTGTCTTCTTTTTTATTTCCTTTAAACATATGATAATACGTAAATGCTAAGCACCCTGCTCCGGCGAAGGAACAGAAGTACTTTAGGAATTGAATTGGATCGATGATGAAAACCTCCTTAGATTGGGTATGTATATGATATAGCTTGTGCAATAAAAGGAGGTTTATGATACCGATAAGAAAAAATTACCAGATTATAGTTCGTAAGGCTCGCGGAACGCAAGGTGGTTTTGTAAATCTTCAATACCTAACGCTTTGTTAAGCGTCTTTTTCATTACATCATATTGATAGATATGGTGAAACTGATTCTTTTTTGGCGTGCTGCAAACAATTAACGCTTCCGCTCCATTTTTATTTGTGAAATGGATGTCAGTTCTCCAAAATAACGCTGGACAGGTGCACCTTTAACGCCTTTTTCATTTTTGACGTGCTTGATAAATTCAGCACGCTGAATGCGGTGGAGAGGAATCATGGCTACTTGGTTAATTAATAAATGCTCTTCATACATTTCAATTTTTGAAATGGCAACCTGATCAATTCCTTCTGCTGATTTTACTTGCCCAGTAACTGAAACGATAGGCTTATGAACAGTTTGGTCATCCGAGCGTGGATTGGTTTTTAGAAACCAAAGTCTTGCCAGTAATGCAAGAACAGCTGCTGCTAAAAAGCTGATGATTAGTAAGTTCATTTCGTTCCCTCCCTTTTCACTTCAAAAGCATATTACGTGACGTCAAGTAACAATATGATTACAATTTATGTATAGGTTCGACAAGAAAACCAGACAATCCTTCTTTATCCAATAATTTTAGCCACATACGTTAAATAACTATAAAACCCTGCATTATCAACGATAAAATAAAGAAATGGTGCATTTTAAGCAAGAGTTTTATGGTAATGTATGGTTAAGTGTTTACATAGGTACTTTCTCATATTTTGATTATGTTACAAATTTTACACATATTTTTGAGTCGTTATCGTGTATAATCACTTTTGTGCAACATGATCACGATATACATAAAGGTGTAAGGAGGCACACATTTTGTCTTTAGGAGTAAAGAAAATTATATTACTTATTTTACTTGTGGTTTGTTTAGGCCTACTTGTCGTGCAGTTTATGAATCGAGGAACAACGCCAACTGCCAAGCAAGCTGAAGAAACGTTAGATAAATTACCAGCGCAAGAAACTGTTAACGAAAAGGTGAAAGGCGATAAAGAAGAGCGTAAATACCGAGTTTACTATATTACAATTGATAAAGTAGAAGATGGACGCTACTATGGAACGACAAAAGAAGGAACTGGTATTTCATTTTTGGAGGCAAAGGTAAACGAACCGCTGCCAAAAGGGCTTGAAAAAGGTGATATCGTCAAAGCGTATTTTGATCTGGAGTTCAGTACAAACGGTATTGTGAAAGTTGAAGAGGTTGATGAAATTCCAGAAGAATAGGGTTTAATAAAAATAAGCTGAATGGCAAACAAGTCGTTTCATTGAAGAGACATAGGGAATAGGTTATTAAGTAAAAGACCAAATCGCATAGATTTGGTCTTTTCTTTTATCTTATATAAAAACGATTAGTCATGATTAAAATGAAAAGATAGCTATTGATACTTAACCATTCTTGAATAGGAGGGTCAGTCTAAATAAGTTAGAAGGTCTTATATCTCATTAAACATTGCTTGTTTCTTGACTACTAATATGTGGTACTATATAGTGGTAGTTAGTATTACTTATTAGTGATTTATAAAACATCTTTTATGTAAGAGTTTAATCAAAATAATGTAAAGTACCAATGGAGGGTGAACATTTGGAAAATATTACAGAAATGCTAAAAGGGGTGCTTGAAGGCTGCGTCCTTGAAATTATCAGCCGAGGCGAAACGTACGGATATGAAATTACGCAGCAATTGCGTCAGCTTGGCTTCACTGATGTAGTTGAAGGAACAGTGTATACGATTACTATGAGGCTTGAGAAAAATAAGCTTGTAGACATCGAGAAAAAACCATCCACTATGGGACCACCTCGAAAGTTTTATACACTTAACGCAGCGGGACAAGAGCATCTTGAAGCATTTTGGACGAAATGGGATTTTGTATCAAGCAGAATAAATGAGTTAAAAGTGAAAAGTATAAAGGGAGGTAAATAACATGAATTTCTTTGAGAAAATCATTGGAAGTTTGGATGAAAAAAGAGAATGGCGAGCGATGGAATCTCGTGCAAAAGCACTTCCAACCGAGTATCGAAACGCTTATAAAGCCATTCAAAAATATATGTGGACAGCTGGTGGTGGTCCAACCGATTGGGAAGGAAACAAACGTATCTTTGGCGGAATTATCGACCTTTTTGAAGAAGGAGCAGCAGAAGGGAAAAAAGTGACGGATCTCACAGGCCAGGACGTAGCTGCTTTTTGCGATGACCTTGTGCAGGATGAGCAAACATGGAAGGATAAATACCGAAAAAGATTGAACGATACCATCGGTCGTGGTGAATAAATATCGTTAAAGTAAAGACGCTTTCGTAAAATAAAGGAATACAAAAACGCTAGGGAATCACATCCCAAGCGTTTTTTATTTGTGAATTTCTAGAGTTAATCGGTTAGTTAAGAAGTCTTCTTAAGCTTCTGAACAAGTGAACTCCAACATTCGGGGTTCTTTTTTGAATGAAAATAAACATTATTCACCATATCTATTGTAGTAAAAAAGATAGTTACCTTGACATATTTGATATATGGTAAAATATACAATATAGGTAAGAGATAGAGATTGAAGAGTGAGGAGAGAGAAAATAAAAGTGGGAGTTCTAATTATTGTAGCAGCAGTTATTATTGCTGTAATTATTATTGTGAAATCAACAAGGAGCCAAAAACCAAAGCGATCATTTCTTTATGACCGAGAAGTGCCAAATCACCTCGGTATTCGATATGGGGAAAAAGGAGCTGCACTCGAAGAGAGTTTCGAAAGCTCTTTATCTACTTCATATATTGAACAGGTGAAGGAAAGAGTGGCGAAAGAGCACGAGATGAAGCCTCATGAAATGGAGTGGGCGACCTTTGAGCTTAAGCGCTACTTTGTAATGAACGCTATTATTAAGAATGTACCCATGTTTAGCTCCAAAGTAGATGATGTGTGGCATGAAATGATTATGTTTACGATGGACTATGAGCGATTTACAAAAGAATTTTATAGCCGGTTCTTACACCATCAGCCCAATACGAACAGTGAAGCAAGCTCTGAGCCAGGGAAGCGTGCGTTCTTTGACTGGTTGTACACGCATTTGTTTGATGTAAAAGATAATAGTCGCCTTTTATGGGGGAGGTTTTTCCAACATCCTATTCCGCGTTCTATACTGAAAGATTTTCATCAACTATCCGAAGAAAAGCTAATTGATAAATATTTTACGCCTTCCGACGAATGGGATGAACTTAAGACAGCGCTTATTCGTCAAATGAAAGGTGAAATTAAGCAAGCTGAACATCTAAAGCAAAATGCTAAAAAAGAGCCGTTCTCTAAAAAGTCAAAGAAAGTAACAGAAGCTACGCTATTTCAAGCCTTTATTTTTTATTCCTTATATGCAGCTGAAGACTTTGGCTATTATATGGATATGTTGATGAAGCGGCCGGAAGCATCAGATAGTGGAACATACTCCAGCGGCTATGCTTGTTCCACACCCATGGATGATTACGACCATAAGCACGGACACGGTGGTCATGACAACAATGATTCGTTTTTTGATGGTGGGGGAGATAGCGGAGGGTCAAGTTGTTCGAGTTCAAGCTGTGGCAGCGGATGCGGTAGTTCGTAACGAATTTTTTGAAAAATAACAATATACGTATTGACAGTTTGTTTGTTGTTCGTTAAAATTACATTTTGCGTATGAAATATCTACATTTTTCGACAATACACTCGTCTCATTCGAGAGGCGAGTTTTATTGTGTAAAAGGAGCATATAACGAAATGAAACAATTAACTGTTAAAGACAATATCGTAATTGGTTTCATGCTGTTTGCGCTGTTTTTTGGAGCTGGAAATCTGATTTTCCCTCCTTTTTTAGGGCAGGAAGCAGGAGAAGCATTTTGGCCAGCGATGATTGGCTTTGTTTTAACAGGAGTAGGACTTCCAATACTAGGTGTGATTGCAATTTCCACAGTGGATAATGGAGTTCAAGCACTAAGCGGTAGGGTACACCCGATATTTGGACTTATTTTTACAACCGTATTATATTTGATGATTGGACCGTTTATGGGAATTCCACGCGGTGCGAACGTAGCTTATGAGATGGGACTAGCACCATTTTTAGGAGAGAACGTAGGTGGTGTATCTCTAGCGCTTTTTTCAATTGCCTTTTTTGCACTTGTATACTGGCTTAGCTTAAACCCAGCGAAAATCGTAGATCGAATTGGCAGTTTGCTAACGCCATTTTTATTACTGACAATTGCTTTAATTGGTTTTACAGGATTATTCAATCTTGAACCGTCCTTCGGTAACGTAACGGAAAAGTATGAAAGTGCCCCATTTTTTACAGGCTTTATGGAAGGGTATTTAACGATGGATACCATTGCTTCATTAGCGTTTGGAATTGTGGTGATTTCGGCAATTAAAGCCAAAGGTATTACGGCGAGAAAAGCCATTATAAATACGACGATGAAAACAGGTATCATTGCAGGTATTGCCTTATGTAGCGTGTACATACTCATTGGTGTATTAGGAGCGAGAATGGGAAGTGTGTCCACGTTCCAAAACGGAGGCGAGCTTTTAACAGCAGCAGCAGAGCAATTTTACGGAGCTGCGGGTGTTATTTTATTAGGAGCTACTGTAGGGGTTGCTTGCTTTACAACGTGCGTTGGGCTAATTACAGCTTGCGCTCAGTATTTTACAAGTATTCTTCCAAATGTTTCTTATCAGAAAATTGTTACAGTACTAACGATTGGGAGTTTACTGCTAACAAATGTGGGACTTAACCAGATCATTTCTCTATCTGTTCCGATACTGACTATGATTTATCCGCTAACGATCATGCTTGTTGTGCTTTCGTTTTTTCACTCTTATTTTCAAGGGTCAAACGTTATCTATATTAGTACGCTTTTATTGACAGGAATCGTTAGCGTATACGACGGACTTGTACCAGTAGGATTGCCGTCCATATTTGCTTGGTTACCTTTATACACTCAAGGGTTAGGGTGGATTGTACCAGCAGTGATTGGCATTGTGATTGGTTTATTATTTATCCCAAAAACAAAAAATTCTTCTCGTTTAACTTAATTGTCAGAATATTTTGTTCAAATTAAGCTGAAGACATATAAAAAGAGCGAAGGAGAGTACTACCCCAACGCTCTTTTTATTATTTCAGCCATTCTTTATTTTCTCGTTTGAGTTTGATCGCTAACTCAGCAATAATATTTTCTAAAAGCGAATAACTAAAGTCGAAAAACGAAAATGACAAGAAAATGATAATTCAAAACGAATTCGAAATTCAAATGACATCGAGCCAAAAGTTTGGTATGATTAGAACGGTTTTGAAAAAGAGAGGTTGATAAGATGAACATTTTATGGGATTTTGATGGTACCATTTTCGATACATATCCAACAATAGTAAAAGCATTCAAAAAGCTTGTAAAAGACGATTCCGTTACGGAAGCTGAAATCTTGAAACAAATGAAGATTTCATCGGAAGTTGCGATTAAGCACTTTAATGTGGAAAAATCAGTGTTTGATGAAAATTTCCATGTGCTTGAGCATCAGCTAAGTCCTGAAGACAAGCCGGCATTTCCCCATGTAGAAGACGTACTAAAGTGGGCTGATAAAAACGTGATTGTAACGCATAAATCACGCGAGTCTACTCTTGCTATTTTAGCGTACTTTGGGATGGAGGACTATTTTACAGAAATCATTACAAAAGACGATGGATACAAGCGTAAGCCGGATACAGGAGCTTATGCGTATCTTCACGATAAATATCATCTTGATTTAGTTATTGGTGACCGTGAGTTAGATTTAAAGCCTGCGCGTGAGCTTGGTATTAAAACGTGTGCTTTTCAAAACGATGCGCTTGAAGCAGATTATCATTTAACGTCATACGATCAATTTTTTAACAAAGTTATAGACAAAAACTCGTGATAAGCGATTCGCGAGTTTTTTGTTTTTTATGCATAAATGGAAGCAAAAGTAAGAGGTGGAATGAATTGAATAGGTTACAAAAGACGCTTGGTTTTCTCCTGATTTTAATACTCGCAGTTCTAAGCGGGTGTGGAACAGAAACAAGTGAATCAAACGAAAAGAAAGCAACGCAGCCGACAGAAGAAGAAACAAATGTAAGTCAGTCCGGAGATGAAAACGAGGTGGAGTCTTCACTGAAGCGTGAAGACGTTATTGGAGTAGCAGCAAAGGTTACGAGAGTAGTGGATGGAGACACAGTCAAAGTAGAACTTTTAAATGGAAAGGAAGAAACGGTACGTCTTATTCTCGTAGACACCCCTGAAACAAAGCATCCGCAGCTAAAGGTTCAACCGTTTGGACCAGAAGCATCTGACTATACAACAGAGCACTTAACAAACCAAGAAGTCACGCTTGAGTTTGATGCAGAAGAGCGCGATCGCTATGGCCGTTTGCTTGCGTACATATGGGTAGACAGCAAGTTGTTTAATGAAGAGCTTGTGGCAAAAGGTCTGGCACGCGTAGCGGTCTTTCCTCCCAATACGAAATATGTGGACGAATTTCGTAAAACGCAGGACCAAGCTCGAAAAAACAAGCTGGGTATCTGGAGCATTGAAAACTATGTAGAAGAAAAAGGCTATAACTCTGAAGTAGCCAGAGGTATAAAAGAAAAAGAAGAAGACGAATCAGCGGAGCTAAACGAGCGCTGTGAAAATAAAATTAAAGGCAACAAAAACTCGAAAATTTATCACGTCCCAACCGGTGCGCATTACGACCAGAAGATGAACAACGTGCAGTGGTTTTGTACGGAAGAAGAAGCAGAGGAAGCTGGATATCGTCAGTCGAAGAATTGATGACGTCAACACACAAAATAGGCCGCTGAGCATAAAATTGCTCAGCGGCCTATTTTGTGTGTTTGGTATTTATTTTTTAGAAAATAGCAAGACAGAATCCTTCTCTCATCCTCATTTTGCACCACCTATTACATCCTATAAAGGGGATGGTTCAGTTGCTGGCACAACTTCATGCGTGTATGATTGATGGGATCAATTATTAAATATGATCAAAATGGTAATCGTCTAGAAGACGGGAAATATACCTACACATGGAATGCAGCTGATCAATTAACGTCGATTACGAAAAAAGGTGAAAGTAAAGCCTTTGCGACATACAAATATGATGATGATGATCGTCGTATTGAGAAAAATGTGAATGGTACTGTCACACGCTTCTATTACGATGGAGATAGCATTAATCCATTATATGAAACAGATGGAAATGGAAATGTTCTACGTTCGTATGTTTACTCGATGGATGGCGTACGTTTATCGATGCAAACAGGTGGAAAAACGTATTATTATCACTACAATCCACACGGTGATGTCGTAGCGATGACCAATGATAGTGGAAATGTTGTGGTAAACTATACGTACGATGCGTGGGGAAATGCGAAAAAGCAAGTGGTATCTGGCCAAACAGATATTAAAAACCCATTCACGTATGCAGGTTACATGCAAGATGATGAAACAGGCATGTATTATTTGATTGCTCGTTATTACAATCCAGAGCATGGTGTTTTTATCTCAGCTGACCCAGACCCTGGTGATGTGGATGACCCAATTACACAAAATGGTTATACATATGTAAATAACAATCCGGTTATGTATGTAGATCCAGATGGTCATCTCTTATGGTTTGCAGTTAATGCAGGGTTTGCGGCTTATGATGGCTACAAGGCATACAAAGCTGGGAAGAATAAAAAACAAATTGCTTGGGCTGTAGCTTCTAATTTTATTAAAGTAGGAAAAATAGCAAGGGTTAGCTATAAACTTGGACAAAGAGTCACCCATAGGGGAGCATTAAGAGCAGCTAAAAGAGCAGCTGGTATTCCTAATAATGTGCATATAAAAAGAAAAACAATGATATACGATGGAACATCAGAACATCGTACAGTTTATGACTTTGGAAAAGGTTACAAAAAAATTGTAAAGCATAAACATGATAAATCAGGAAGAGGTCCGCATTTTTACGTGGTAGATGGGGTAAACCCTTATAAAAAAGGTAGATATGATCAGAGAAGAAGCCATTACCCAGAAAATCGTTCAGGATACAAAAAGCGAGGGAAGAAAAATAGATAATCATTTGAGAAAAGAAAAAATAGCTGAATTAAAGAGAAAAAACTACTTAAAAAAAGCTGAAGATAATTTCAAGAAATGCATTCCAGATATTTCTTCATTCGAGATGAATAATGAAAAAGTTTACCTGGACAAGCTAGAGTTTATTTATTCGTCAAAGCTTAAACTTAAGGTGTCCTTTGAACATGATGAACAAAGAATAAAAGTTGAATTAGAAGAATTTCAAAACAAAATAAAAGATTATCCCAATCAAAAAGTTGTAATTTACAATGGTAGAAAACATGAACAATTGCCTAATTTAATAATTGAATTAAAAGATTTTTATAAAAACTTAGAAAGTATATTAGATTATACAGAAGCTAATAATTCTGAAGCTTATTTCTGGTTCATACTTATAAGTGTTGATGAGAAATTTGGCATTTTCATCAGTGAAGATGAGTATGGAATGGACTCAATTTTCTATTGGGGAATTGAATAAAGAAGATTAAATTACAATGTTTAATAAAAACTGCCCCTTCGATTATTTTAATCTAGGTGCAGTTTTTTTAAAAAAAGGAATTTAAAAGTGAATAAAAAT
>NZ_BCVD01000124.1 GCF_001591565.1 Priestia flexa NBRC 15715
TGTCTCAGTCTCTTCATTTTACTTCCACACGTATTTTAGGCATATTATGAGAGTCTTTTGCCGTTACGTGCGATTGAACTGTATAAATTCCAGGCTCTTGAAAGTCCGTTTCCACTTCGTATATGCCGTCCTTGCGATGTTTTGCTTCAATCATTTCCCCTTGTCCCTCTGCATTTTCTTTCTCAATTTCAAATTGTACGTCATCTGCGTTTTCAACTTTCTCATCACCATATGTAACAACCGCTTTAAAGATAACGGTTTCATCTTTAGATACTTCAGATGGACCATTCAGCTTCACATCTAGCATTTTAGGTTCAGCACTCGCTTCTTGCTCTTGATCTACCCCACACCCCATTAGAAAACCACATATACTTACTAGACATACAATTTTCTTTGCGTTCAATTTGACCGCTCCCTTCCATATAATCCCCTCATTATTTACTATAAACTGTAAATGTGAGAAAATCATGAAGTTTTTGCAAAATTTCATGATTTACAAAACATAAGCTGTCTATTATTATAAATAATAATGATTTCGATTTGTTTTAAAGAAGAAGGTGTTTTTATGTCTTCTCTGCTAGTTGTAAATAGCCTTGCATATAAGTACAGTCATTCATTTTACGAAGTGCTTCATAAACTCAAACAGAGCTTGAACATTCCTATCTTGTTTATAACACAACAGATACCTAAACAACTTCATACTTCTATTACATATCTAGAAGATCAATCCTTACCTATGCAATAGCTGCATAGGTTTTTTCATGGCACGTATATTAGCCGTATTATCAAGCGGATATGAAGAAAAAGAGTATAAGACTGGATGGTGGGCAGAAGAACTATTTGCTCCTTTATTAAAGCTAGAAGAAGCAGGACATACAAGAGTATGCTGTTTGGGCTAACGACCAAATCGTTACAAGCCGTGATCCGTTCTCTTCAGAACTGATGGGCGATGAACTTGTGAAAAAGCTAAAAGCTTAACTGATTACCCCCCTTTACTTTCACCTTGCTGAAGGTAAAGGGGGTTTTATAATTCAATCATGTTACTTCTCACTCTCAGTTATTTTTAACTTTAGCAGCATCAACAATAATGGTCTTTCCAAAGTCCGGTTGTTGGGTCGACAAAAGCTCTAATGTTCCATTACGATATACATGAATAAGCTTATATGATTTACTGTTATAAAAAACGTTATCTCCTACTTTCATTATCTAGCCCCCTTTTTTTCAGTAAATGGTTTTAACGTTCACTTTATCATAGTTCTAGGATGTCTCACAAGACCTTCGACAAAGATAGTGATTTTCCACTAAAAAAGCGCACTAGAACCACTCTAGTACGCTCTTTTTACATTATCAAGATTCTGTTTGGAACTGCTGTTGAACCAAGCGGCGATAAAAGGTGTGCGTGCTTAGAAGCTCTTCATGTGTTCCATTCCCCGTCACTTCTCCATCTTCAATTACTACGATTTGATCAGCACTTATAACCGTTGATAAGCGGTGTGCAATGACAAGGGAAGTTCGCCCTTTCATAACTCGTTCAAGCGACTCTTGCACAAGCTTTTCAGACTCCGAATCAAGACTTGCTGTCGCTTCATCAAGAAGTAAAAATTGAGGATTGCGAAGCAGCGCTCTTGCAATTGCAATTCGTTGACGCTGACCTCCAGATAAGTTTACTCCTCTTTCACCAAGCATTGTATCGTATCCATCGTCAAAATTAATAATGAACTCATGAGCATTTGCCTGCTTTGTTGCTTCAATTATTTCAGCGTCTGAAATTGTACGCTCTAGCCCATACGTTAAATTTTCACGAATCGTTCCTGCTAAAATTGGCGAGTCCTGCTGCACATAGCTAAACAACTGACGCCACTCTCTTAGATTAATAACCTGACTATCTTTACCCTCTAATAAGATTTGACCAGAAGATGGGGCATAGAAGCGCTCAAGCAGTGAAAAAACGGTTGATTTCCCTGCACCGCTTGGACCAACTAACGCCGTTACTTCTCCTTTTCGAGCAGAAAATGAAATATTTTTCAACACCAATTTTTCCTCGTATTTAAACGCAACACGTTGAAACGTTAAATCACCAATTCGCTTAACTTGTTCTCCATGATGAAAAGACTCTTCTTCTTCATCCAAGATAGCAAAAATACGCTCTGATGCACCTTTCGTTTGTTGAAAGCTTGTAATAAAGCGAGTGAGTGAACCAACAGGTACCATAATTTGAAAGAGATAAAGAACAAATGCTACTAGCTCTCCTGCGCTAATAAACTCCTGACTAACGCGGTATGCACCAAATCCTACAATTGCAATCATAACGCTTGTCATCACGGTACTAATAATTGGCGTTATAATCGCTTCAATCTTTGCACGGCGTATCCCAAATAAAAAAAGTGAGTGAAATGAGCTTTTCCCCTCTTCAATTTCTTTCCTTTCAGAACTTGATACTTTAATTAAGCGTATCTCACTAAGCATTTGAGCTAAAAACGCCGTGAGCTTTGACATTTTATCCTGCTGTTCACGAGAGATCTTATGAATCTTTCTGGCAAGTGGCATAACCAATAAGAACATTACTGGAATAACCGCTAATAAAATGAGCGTCATTGGAATATCTAGCGTAAACAAAATAACAATTGATATACTGATTGATAAAATATTTTTGACAAACTCTATCATTTCTGTTGATAGTAAGTTCATCACAATGGTTGTGTCATTTGTGATTCTACTCACCATTTCGCCAGAGCGATTGCGGTCGTAAAATGATACCGGCAGCTTAACAAGCTTATCCCAAATCGTTGTGCGCAGCTTCTCAACCACGCCTTGTCCCACTTGCGCCAAAAGATATAGAGATAAAGCGCTGGTAATCATTTGAATAATAAATAGTCCAATTAAAACTGCAATCATTTGTTTTGATAAACCGCTGTTAATTGTATCCATCAGCTCTTTAATTAGTAACGGAATAACAAGAGAAGCCCCTGTATTTGCTAATGCAAATACCAAAGAAACACTAAGCTTTCCTTTTGATGGATTGGTTAGTCTCCAGAGCTTTTTAAATGAAAAGTTTGTTTTAGCTTCTTTAGATTTGTTCATAATTTACCTTCTATCTTTCTAAATTCTACGTTTTCCATTTCTATTGTACACGAAATGAAAACAAATATAGAAATATTTACTTTCCCTTTACACTCGTCTATACATGATAAAATGGCTTGTCATAATATATAAAGAGTGCTCAAAAAAAGGATGATGATTATGCCCGTTTGGATTAAATCCGTTTACATTGGAAAAATCACCGGTGGAATTGTTAATTTTGGTGACGTATGCTACATTTCTCCTTTCACTAACTCACAAGAAAATAGCGTATCGCCCACAACAGGTGATGAACCAGCTAATGATAGCAAATCAGGTAAAAAATTACGGCAACGAAAAAAGACTTTCAAACAACGTTGAAAGCCTTTTTTATTAAAAAGAAATGCTTGTAATCATAGCAATGTATAAAGAAAATACAAACAATGCTCCACTTAGCAAACTAAACCAGGCATTTATTTTTTTATAAAAAATAACAAAGATATATGCAAGAAAGAAGATTGCCAAAAATGAGAAGATTGCACCTACGATTGTAAAGTGAAACGTAATTGGTAAGGTGATTGGCTGACCATAAATAAATGGAAGCAGAGAATTTGCTTCTGCATACTGTAGATTTGTAGGCGGTGATTGATTAACCATCACGCCTGTTACAAAGAAAATAATTAGTAAGGTCACCGCTTCAACTCTTAGCCATCTAGTTGGGCGAAAAGTATGTGAGCGTTTCACTTTACGAAGCAAAATACCATTGATTACTGCAAAAACGATTAATAAAATAATACTTATTTGTTTAAGTAACAAACCTTGCCCATAGTTTGTAGACCATGAATTTATGTAGTTAGGGAGTCCTACTATAATAAGCATGGCAATTACTCCACTTAGTGAAAGTAGAATAAAACACCCTACTGCAAAGGGAGTAAACCATGTTAAAAAAGGTTTCCAATTCACAGCTTTTTGTATAAAAAAGGAAACGGTTAAAACAACTCCGCTCCAAAGACCGACAAACAGCACGTGAAGAAAATGCGAAAGCATGCCGTTAAGCGGCGAAATCGAGGCGGCGTGGCCAGCATAAGAGATCCCAAGCACTAGACCAATAGTTAGTATTGTATAGATATGAGGATGACTTTTTACGACAATCGTAAGAATCAATAACATCGAGGAAAGTACAACAATCAACCATGCATGACCTGTTTTACTTCCAAATAGTACTGCCTGAATTGTATCTGAGAAACCTCTAATTTTTGAAAATGCAAGCACAATTTCTAAAACTGGGCCTATAGAAAAAATCCCTACTGCAGAAGCACTGCCAATTAGCCACTTACTCGATATACTTAAAGCAGGCTTGTTCTCTTCAGAGATATACTGTAAAACTGCTGTACCGAGTAAGAACGCTAAACCAATATACGTAACCCATTCAAATAGCGGTAAAACTACTGACATTGAATCAGCCTTTCTTTTTTCTAAACACAAAGATGAGTGCTGTTGCTACGATAACCACTGCTACAATCATAATAACGAAGAAAGATGAGTTTTCGCTTGTTGATTCAGCTTCTGTTTGCTCATCTGGAGAGCTGCTTTTTTCAGCTTCTTCTGTAGCAGACTCTTTTTGTGTATCTTTATTTTCAGATGTTACTTCTTCTTGATCTGCATTCACGGTAAATGAAATTGCATCTTCCATAACGTGACCATCTTCTCCTACAATGTTCCACTTCACTTCATATTCTCCATTTGGAAGCGGCTCTTCAAATGTACCTATTAAATCATGACCTGATACTTCCTGTGAATCAATTGAAAGTTCTTGACCATCTTTTGTCACGGTCAGTGTACTTACTTTTTCAATATGTGTCTCAAAGCTAAGTTTTATTTCAGTTAGCTGAGACGTAACCGTAGCCCCGTTTTCAGGTACGGTTGTTTGAACATGCGTATGGGCAAAACTCACCGTTGGAAGAGCGAGTAACATTACCATTAAAAACATCATGATTTTTCTCATTAATTTTCACCTTCATTTAAATTTTCTATGTATTTGTTTCTATCCATTACCAAGTGTACGTTTTTCTTTGTGTCTTCTCAATAAACAACACAATTTTGCTACAAAAAATTCACAAATGAAGTTCCATCATTGTTTGTGCAGCTGTTTTTTTAGAATGATAAACCCTCCGACAAGAAACGGTAACAACACACCAAATACTAACAAAGCAATTACAATCACAATCGATAGCATTAATATTCCGCCCGTACTACCTAGTACATATGCTTTTGTAGCTGCTTTTTGGTTTCTTACAAATAGAAAGATAGCAATTAAGATAATCATTTCAAATACATATTGAAATAATAAAAAACTGTTTGGGGCTAATGATTACTGCTTCCTGATGCATATCGACCTTTGTAATAGCACGTCACCTCATCTCTAGTTTACAATTAGGTGGTTAATAGGCTTAAAAATTGCACTCAGCCAATCTAACGGATTAGGGAGCGGAAAGTGCATGCTATGTAAAATATTTAGAGTCATGCTAAAGAGTAGAAAGAAAGAAAATAAATAGAGTTCTTTTTTCTGCTCTTTTTTTAATAAAGAAGGAAGCTCAATCGCCGTAATGATACCGCTTAAAAGTAAAACACCAATTAGTAACTTCATCTTCCTTCCCTCCTTCTTCATCCTAGTTAGTAATAGCATTTCTCTAACCCAAAAAAATATTTATCAAAATAAAAAGACTAGATACTGGTTTGTATCTAGCCGGTAATCTAGCAACTTATTAGCTTGTCCGTTATGTGTTATAAACTGATCTTTAATAATAACTTTATCCATCCAAAGACAGAAAGCCAAAGCGGAATACTTAAAGACGTTCCCCATATTAAGCCCAGTAAGAAGTTTCCATTTTCACTCATGCAAACCAACTCCTTCTTGCTTTTTAGAACGCATTTTACATATGTTATATTGGAACTAATTATAGTTTAACTTTAACAGAAAACGCTTTCAAAAGATAGTGAAATAATACCTAATAAAGAGTCTAGCACATAACGAAATGATTCTTTCCCAAAGACGAATGGTGATGTTTCTAAAATAGTTAGGTTGTAAGAACAAGTTTGTTTCATTGCGCTGCAAACACTCGCTTTTTTAAATTGTTTTCAAACCAACAAAAAATATCCGAACTATCAAAAGGAGTTAACTCCCGACAGTTCGGATAGATCCTTGACTGAAATACGTATGTCCCAGCCTTGTTACTCACTTGTGCTCTCCATGACGCTGAAGACGATTCTCGATAAACAGTCGCTCAACAAATTGATTTAACTGCTGCTGATACATCAAACGTTCTTTGGCTGAACGCGAGTCTCGAATTAACTGTTTAAAATGTTTAATTTTTTTACGTTGTTCAACCGTTACATGATGAGAAAGAAGCATGTAATCCCCCCTCGTTTTCATTAACGCTTAAATTAAGTAAAACAATATTTTTCCATTATTCCAACAGATTTGTCAGACATTCTAACAAATTATTTATCGACTTTTTTCAAAACCTTTACTTATTGACCTTTGGCACCTACTAAAGCTAGCCCAGGTCCGTATGGTGTTAGATGAACATCTAGTAAAAGTTCTTTTGTATAAGGTAGAATCGCCTCTTGGATTGCTACTGATATACCGTTAATAACCTGCAGTTCATCATTTTCTTGGGCTTCTTCAAATGACAATCCGATATTTGGAATTTCACAGCTAATTCCTTTAAAGTAAAGACGAATACCTTCAATTTCTTGTTCTGATAAAATCTCTTCAATCAATGCTTTTGCTTCATTTGTAATAATCATTCAATCTCTTCCCTTTACTATATTCTCTTAGCTATCTTAACATAACCTCCTAACTCTTCTCATTAAAGAAAAAAGGTTCGTTATTAAATTATAATAATTATAAATAAGTATTGATTATAATCTAATATATGTTATAATCTATATATATCAGTTAAACCAGGAGGAATGACACATGAATTTAGAACAATTCTTAAATCAGCAAATTGCTAACTTAAACGTATTTTACACGAAGCTCCACCGCTTTCATTGGTATGTAAAAGGACCTCAGTTCTTTACTCTTCATGAGAAATTTGAAGAACTATATACAGAAACGGCTGCGGATATCGATGAATATGCAGAGCGTTTACTAGCAATTGGTGGACAGCCTGTAGCTACGTTAAAAGGTTTTTTAAGCCTAGCTACTTTAAGTGAAGAGGGAAATGAACAAACTGCTCACGAAATGATTGAATCTGTTGTTAATGATTACCTAATTCTCGTTCAACAGCTCAAAATGGGGATTAAGATTGCTGAAGAAGCAAATGATCACGTTACTGCTGACTTATTCATCGGCACAGTTGGTCGTTTTGAAAAGCATATCTGGATGCTTAATGCGTTTTTACCAGTAAAAGAATTAGTATAAATAAAAGACGAGCCTACTTTACTTGGCTCGTTTTTTATGTTGTAGCCATTTAAAAAAAGTCATATCATCTTGAACACCTTCAACCAAAACTGCTTCATACACATGTGCACTTTTATAATAGCGATTATACCCATTTTGCTGTTTAAAAAATAAAATCTGCTCTCTTTTCTTCTCTGTCATTTTTGCTTTTAACTTTTGCTGTTTTTGTAGCATCTGCTGTATGGTTGCTTCAGACACAACATTCACATTAATTTTCCATTCATGTCCTTCGATGTCTGTGTATACAGCCCAAGTCATTTCTTCTTCCTTTTCTTTATTACCAATAAAGATCATTTTAACGGGCTTCATTCTCAATGCTAAGTCTTTACCAAGTGCAAAAAATAAATCTTCAATAACCTTATCGCTTCCAATGTAAACATCGAGATGACGAAGTACCATGACATTTAAATCAAAGCTGCCTGCAATGAGAGGGTTGCCATATTGTTTGCATAAATGTAAAAGCTGATATTCTTCCAATAAGCTTGTTGCTTCTGCTTGTAGTTGCTCCGACCATACCATTAACTCATTCATTAAGCTATATCTCCAATCCTTAAAGTTAAAGTTCATATTCGATATGTGTTGTAAAATTCCTTTGATATCATCAATAAAATCTAAAACCTTTCAATATTTTTCTTTTTGTACGTATAAAGATGCCTGGATTCTTTACACTAAACAACGTATTTATTACACTAGGAGGATGGATATGAATAACGAACAAACACATATGAATATGCATACTGGTAAGGTTCCTCAAGTTATGAATCACGGAGGACATGAACTATTTGACGTTCATGAAACGCTAGCTGGCATGATCAATGTTTTAGATCAGTTCATGATGTTTCGACAATACATTCAAGATGAAGAGTTAAAGCAAATGTTAGATCGTCAATATAGTTTTATTTTGGAAGACTACAACCGTATTGTAGAATCTTTTTCAACAGGCCAAGACCCTTCTAGTCCAACGCAAACCTATAACATGGCAGAATCAAACGATTTTGTATACGGATTAAAAGCAAGTCAGCCTAAAAAACCAAATCAATCCATTAATGACATTAGCGATAAAGGAATTTCTGGGCACATGTTAGGCTTATTAAAAGGTCATGCTTCACTCGTTACCATGACCTCACTTGAAATTACAAATCCTATTGTACGCCGCTTATTCGCTGATAGCGTTCCTAATTGGATTGAAATGGCATATGAAGTAGCCCACTATCAAAACAAGCGTCATGATTACCAAGTACCGCAGCTAGCCGCTCAAGATGTACAGCAAATGACGCAAAGTTTCGCAAAATCTACACAGCCTCCCGAGCTTCCAAACAATAAAACGTTACATTAAAAAAAGCATCTGCTTTGTGTGAAAGCAGGTGTTTTTCTTATGAACATTGCATGATTAACCATGTGTTTTCGAATTGTTTTTTTTCAAGAGCTTGTCTTTCAATACAATAATATAAAATTCCAACGTCGCCCCACATCATATTAAGCTGATCATCAGAGTCAATTTGAAATAATAACTGCCAGTCGCCTTTCTTACCAGAGAACTCTTGACATTCTTCCAAAACGTCCCCTTGGATATCCCACGCTGTTCCCCCAATTTGGTGAAATGGAATGTTACCATTGATTTCTAACATAAGAGCATCAAATTGATCATACAGCTGATCGTCTTCTATATATGTATCTCCAAGTCGGATATCATAGCTAAACTCTACCCCACACTGTAGGTATATGCTTGAAACGTCTACTTTTGTTGCAGTTAAATCATCTGCTGTCCCTTCATAAAAAAGTACGCGCCAACCATTTTGTTGATCCGCTTCACCATATGCTTCACCATCATAAAAGAAGTACAGATAACCCGTGTCAGGAAGAAGTAAATCTTGCTTCCACGCACCTTCTAACTGAGATAGATTGATTTGACCAATAAACTGTAGATATTCTCCATCCTGTTTAGGCCAGTAAAAATCTTCCGGTAAATCTGGGTATCCTCCTAATTTTGATGTACCCACTTCCAGTTCGTCAGCACGTGTTGGGTGTACCATAACACATGTATACAAAGAGCTATATATATCTTCCTTTAGTGTTTGAAGTCCATGTTTCAAAATTAAGTTATCCAATATATTCACTATTTTCACCTCTAGGCTAGTATAGCACAAACCCATTAATGAGAACGCTTCTTTCTCTTTTTAAATAGCGCTGGGGATTGTTTCAATACATGTTCTTCCTTCGTTTAGATAACACTTACTATATACACGTACTAAATAGGTGGTGAAACGTTTGACGATTTTAAATCTTTTCCTCGTTGCTCTTTTAATTGGCTTAACTGCCTTTTTCGTAGCAACTGAGTTCGCAATTGTAAAAGTGAGAAGCTCGCGCATTAACCAGCTTGTTGATGAAGGAAATAAAAAAGCGATAGCGGCTAAGCATGTTATCACGCATCTAGACGAATATCTATCTGCTTGTCAGCTTGGAATTACCATTACAGCTCTAGGTCTTGGTTGGCTTGGTGAACCAACACTTGAACGCATCCTACATCCTCTTTTTGACGATATCAATATGAATGAACGTTTAGCAGGCATTCTGTCATTTGCGATTGCATTTGTCATTATTACATTTTTACATGTTGTGGTAGGTGAACTAGCACCGAAAACGTTCGCTATTCAAATGGCAGAACGAATTACTTTATTATTTTCTAAGCCAATTATTGGGTTTTATAAAATTATGTATCCATTTATTAAAACACTAAACGGATCCGCTCAGCTCCTAACTCGTATGTTTGGGTTACAGCCTGCTTCTGAGCATGAGGTAGCTCATAGCGAAGAAGAAATTCGAATTTTACTTTCTGAAAGCTTAAAAGGCGGAGAAATTAACCAATCTGAATATAAGTATATGAATAAGATTTTTGATTTTGATGACCGCTTAGCAAAAGAAGTGATGGTACCTCGCACTGAGATTGTAACTGCATCAAAAGATGATATTGTAGAAGTTTTTCTACAAGTGGCCAATGTGGAAAAATATACTCGCTATCCAATTATTGAAGATGGTGACAAAGATAAAATAGTTGGGCTTGTAAATATCAAAGAAATTTATAATGACATTGTGTTTAACCAAAAGGATGGTACAAACACTTTAGAATCCTATGTCAAGCCAATTTTAAAAGTAATTGAAACCATCCCGATTCATGATTTATTAGTAAAAATGCAAAAAGATCGTGTCCAAATGGCGATTTTATTTGATGAGTATGGCGGTACAGCTGGTTTAGTCACAATTGAAGACATCGTTGAAGAAATTGTTGGTGAAATTCGTGATGAGTTTGATGCAGACGAAATTCCCTATGTACAAAAAATTAAAGAAAATCATTATATTTTAGATGGCAAAATGTTAATTAGCGAAGTAAATGATTTGCTTGGTACAGATATTAGCGACGACGAAGTAGATACGATTGCCGGTTGGGTACTAACTGAACGATTCGATGTTGTTAAAAACGATATAGTACAATATAATGATTTTTATTTTAAAGTGTTAGTCATTGAAGACTTTCATATTAAATACGTGGAAGTAAAGAAACGAAAAGAAAATTCTTCAAGTAGTAATGAAGATAAAATAAAA
>NZ_BCVD01000125.1 GCF_001591565.1 Priestia flexa NBRC 15715
AAACTCTTTTCTATGAAAATTCTAAGAACTTAATGAACAAAAAGACCATTATCACCAGAAATTTCACCCCCCATTCATATGCGGTACTATAGGTTTACAAGATAAATGAAAACGCTATCAAATTATGAATCAAGGGGGATGGAAGATGAAGATTAATTTTAACAACTTAACAGTTCGCGTTATTATTGGGATTATCTTAGGGATTATGGTTGGGTTTATTTTTCCTGAATTCGGCGCGCAGCTGAAAGTATTAGCTGACATCTTTATTAAATTAATTAAAATGGTTATCGCACCGATTATCTTTTTAACTGTTGTCATTGGAATTGGTGGTATGGGCGATTTGAAAAAAGTCGGGCGTATTGGTGGTAAAGCACTTCTTTATTTTGAAATTGTCACAACGTTCGCTTTAGCTATTGGTATTCTTGTTGTTAACTTCGTAAAACCTGGTGAAGGCTTTAATATAAGCGGAGCACAGGGAGCTGACGTCTCTGAGTATACGAAGCAAGCAGCCGAAGCTGAACATGGATTCATGGACTTTGTGATGAGCATTATTCCAGATAGCGTCTTTGGAGCAATGGCTAACGGAGAACTGCTTCCAATCTTATTTTTTGCCGTGTTATTTGGACTTGCAACAGCAGCTCTAGGCGAAAAAGCAGCACCTGTCATTACATTCTTTGAACGAGTGACGGATATTTTCTTCGGAATCGTTAATATGATTATGAAGATTTCTCCAATTGCTGCTTTCGGAGCGATGGCTTATACAATCGGAAATTTTGGAATTGGTTCACTTGTTTCGCTCGGAAAATTAATGGGATCTGTCTATATTACGATGTTCTTATTCATCATTTTTGTTTTAGGTACAATTGCTAAATTTTATGGCTTCAGTATTTTAAAATTCATTGCGTTTATTAAAGAAGAAATTTTACTCGTGCTTGGTACATCGTCATCTGAATCAGCTTTACCAAAAATGATGAATCGTATGGAGCAATACGGGTGCTCTAAGTCCGTTGTAGGTCTGGTTATCCCTACTGGTTATTCATTCAACCTTGATGGGACATCTATTTATCTATCAATGGCAGCAATTTTTATTGCACAAGCCTACGGAGTTGACTTAACGATTTGGCAAGAGTTAACGCTACTAGGTGTGTTAATGCTAACATCAAAAGGTGCCGCTGGCGTAACGGGTTCTGGGTTTATCACTCTAGCAGCAACATTAGCAGCCTTCCCAATGATTCCTGTTGAAGGTCTTGCATTATTAATTGGTGTGGATCGCTTTATGTCTGAAGCTCGTGCTATTACGAACTTAATTGGAAACGGAGTTGCAACGGTTGTTGTTTCAAAAATGGAAAACGAATTTCATCCACCAGCTCCACCTCAAAGTTCTGATTCTTCAATACCACTTGCAAAATAAAGAGAACCTTCCTCAGCTGATTGAGGAAGGTTTTTCGAATGGAAAACTTTAAATAATTAACAGTATCAAATAATTTGTTACAATAAAAATAGGTTTAAAAGATAACTAGTTTGGGTAAGGAGGAAAAAACATGATTCAGACCATTACAGCGCATTTAAAACAAGGCTTGCTTTCTTATAGACAAGCGATTTGGATTGCACGCTATCTCATCCTCGGTTTTATTGTATTTGGCACGGTTGAAAAGATTTTAATGTTTCAAAGTCATGAACTTAACGGCTTACAGCTCACATTTGAGCTAACTGCTGCTTTAATCTGTGCATTAATTCCCTTTGCATACGGCATTGACTCGTCCAAGCAAGAATAAAGGCAACGTTTTCTGATGAAACGTTGCCTTTTTTTATAATCAAGCTTTTATCTGCATTTTTTTGTGATACAATTCCCCAAGCTCTACATCATCTAGCTGCCACACAACAGATTCACATTCTGGAAAGCTAGTAAGCAATGCATCTTCTAATTTTTCGCGTTCCCTTTCACTCAAAACATAGCGTTTCAATGTAAGCACTGACATTTTATGTTCCCCTCTCACAATTAATGTTAACGCTTTCGATATTGATGTTTATACATATCTTATACGAATAATATCTCATATGTACAATGAATAAATAGAATAATGCGAATAAGCAAATGGAATATAGGAAACACTCATAAAGAATAAGAAGGTCACCTATGCTAGAACACTCTTGTTTAGACCATAGATTTTTGTCAGAAAAAGACGACAATCAATTATATAACAAAGTTGATATACATATCCTGTTATAGTACAATTATCATTACTTAATTCGATTTTAAATGGCTTTCTTATCTCCCCCATAGGCTGTAAGCTACGAACCATTTTTAGAAACATCGCATAGCTTAGAGCATGAATAGGTAACTAAAAATTTCTGAGGAGTTGATTTCCCCGTGGAAAAGCATTTGAATCATATCCAGAAACAAAATGAAGAAGATACAATGAATTCATTAACGGCTGAAATGGTATTAGATCATGCGCTTCGGATGTTTCAAAAACAACAGCTTCAAAAAGAAATTGATCACGCCTTATTACATCGTAACAAACAAGAATTTCTTAAACTATCGCAACAGCTACAAGCATATCTATAAGCAATAAAAAAGAAACGAGGGAAATCCTCGTTTCTTTTTATTTAGCAAATACGTGATTTCCGATAACTGCTGTTACTTGCTTTGTTTCTAACCACGAATTTGTTGCAATCTGTGGATTATAGAAAAACAGCGCAGGGTTTTGATGATCTGGATTTGCTAACGCTTCTTCTACAGCACGTCTTGACTCCTCAGAAGCAGGCTGATTAATCGTTCCATTGCCTACTGGAGAAAACTCGTAACCACCGTTAGCTAAAGGTTGATTAATAACCTCTGTAATGCTGTTAGGGAATTGGGCTGACGCCACACGATTCATAACCACGGTTGCTACCGCTACTTTACCTTGGTACGGCTCACCTTTCGCTTCTGCTTCTACTAACCTTGCTAATAAATCTTTTTCCGCTTCCTCAACTCCTACGTTTGTAGGCTGTGGTGCTGGTGCCGTTTCAGAAGCTCCTTGTCCCGTTACAACTAGCTGTTGTCCTACGTTAATAAGATCACCTTGTAATCCGTTTAAATCTTTCAAACGATCTACGCTTGTATTATATGTCTGTGAAATACTAAACAATGTCTCACCTTGTACTACTGTATGTACTGTCTCTTTTTCTGGAATTGTTAGGACTTCTCCAACATAAATCATATCATTCGTGCGATTATTCGCTTGTTTTAATTCATCTACCGATACACCTTCTTGTTGACTAAGCTTCCACAGCGTATCTCCTGTCGATACTTTATGAGATGCAGCTGATGCAGCTGTTCCTTGTACTCCAAAAAATGAAAGTGATGCAGCTGATGTAATGACCCACTTTGTCAATTTTCCTTTTTTCATAAAAATACCTCCCGAAAAAATAACCTGACATTATCTTAGCATAGAGAAAGCCAGTTTCATTGAAAGAATGGGTAACATTTGTTCAGATTGGATTAAGTTTCTTACAAGAGAAACAATAATATTACAAACCATACAATTCCTTTAAAATTCGTAATGAAACTAACATTTTTATGACTGTTACTTGAATTTTATGGATTATTTTTACTTTTAGCTTTCGGCAACTGAAACCCAGTCATTATTTCAGAAAAATAAGTAAGTATATTCCAATCTCCAACTACATCTCAGGTCTTACCTATAATTCATTCCTCGGGCTATTGATTAACTCCCACAAAATGGATAACATTGGTGATGTATCTTATTTCTTTATAAAATTGAAAGCAGGGTGAAGCATGAAAAAACTATTGTTTTTGGTTCTAGTATTTATCGGAGCTGCTTTTCTTTTGACTAATCCATTTACCACATCTACATGGACGTTAGGATCCTCCAAAACCGAAGCAGCTCTGACAAATTCAATTGAAAGTATTAAGCTTAAAACAGCGAACGTAAATACAGTCATTGAAGAATATAACGGAAAAGAAGTAAAAGCGGATTTACAAGGGAAGGGAAAAGTAAATGTTCAACGCAATGGAAAAACGATTACCGTTACGTATAAAAATAAGCCTTTTTCATTTTTCTCATTCGGTAATAGCAGTAAATTAACAATTTATATTCCAAAAGAATACAGCAATGATTTAGAGCTAAACGTAGGTTCAGGCGATGTAGAGTTTAACGAAACCTCTTTATCTCTTACTAATTTTTCAGTTAAAGTCCAATCTGGCTATACTGTTATTCAAGGAATTGATGCGGATAAATTAGATATCAATGTTTCCTCAGGAGACCTCGTAATCAACAAAGTGCGCACAAAAGAAGGCTCAGTTGATTTACAGTCAGGAGATATTACGATTAAAAACTACGAAGGAAAGTTGGATTCTCACGTGTCTTCCGGTGATGCTTCTATTTCTATAAATAGAGTGGTTGATTCGATTAAAGCTCACGTTAGCTCTGGAGACATGACTGTTACGCTGCCACCTAAAGCTGATATTACCTTACAAGCCAAAGCGAGCACGGGAGATATTAATAATCGATTTAACTTTAAAACAATGAAAGAACAAGAAGATGAAATTCAAGCTACGAATGGGAAGGGTACGCATCGAATAGACGTAGATGTCTCAAGCGGAGATTTCAATTTGCGATAAAAACCGCAGCTGGGACATAACTAAATGATTTCTTCTCAAAGACAAACCATGACTGTTCGAACATAGTTAGGCAGTGAGAACACGTCCGTTCTATTGCGCTGCATTCCACTAGTTTTTTAACTTGTTTTCGGAATCAACAAAAAAACATCCGAACGATTGCAAGTCAGCAATCGTTCGGATATCTAAGTGACTGAAATACCTCAGCTACCTACCACAACAGTTTAACCTCTTCTTCAAGTACGCTAGTTAAATAATCTTTACCCTCTAATAATATTCGAGGGTAAAGGTAACCTACTTTCCAAATTAAATATTTGCAATATAAATAGCAACAGCAATAGCAGAACCTACTAGTAGCGCTACATAAATAAATGATAAGTTTCGAATTCGTTTTTTTTCAGTCTTTTTATACTGTTTGTCATCGTTATTCGCAATCCATATCGTCCCGACTAGCGAAACAATCCCCACAAACAAAATAAGAAAAAGTGAAATGGTCATCCTCTCTCCCCCTATTCATGTCCCCTTATCTTCTATTATATTATACATTCATCTAAAAAAAAGAAAATCACTCTGGTTTTGAGTGATTTTCTTCCTTATTCATATCTTAACGCTTCAATCGGATCGAGCTTGGCTGCTTTATTTGCTGGAAGCATTCCAAAAATCACGCCAATTGTCATTGAGAACAATAGTCCAATGACAATAATTTGCCATGAAATTAACGGTGGCCATCCTGCAAACATCGAAACGATAGAAGCACCGCCTGCTCCAAGTAAAATGCCAACGATACCGCCGATTAACGTTAGCGTTATTGATTCAATCAAGAACTGTGTTAAAATCTGTCTTTTCGTTGCGCCGAGAGCTTTACGAATACCTATTTCTCTTGTTCTTTCTGTAACCGATACAAGCATGATATTCATAACGCCGATGCCGCCAACTAATAATGAGATTCCAGCAATTGAACCAATAATTGTTGTCATAATTGTTGTGACTTGCCCAATGCCATCCGCAATGGCTTCCATATTCATGACGGTGTAGGAATCTTCTGTTCCGTACGTTTCATTTAATAGATTTGCTGCGCTCTCTCCAACAGTTTGTAATTCATCTGGATTGGAAGCTTGAAGACTTACAGACGTATAGTCTACTTTTCCAAAGCTTGATTTATACGTGTTGCTCGGCATATACACTTCCATCATGCCAAATGACCCTAATATGCCGGTTGGCTTTTCTAAAATTCCTACAACTTCAATTGGCTGGTTTTTCACCCAAATGATTTCGCCAAGGCCACTGCTATCTTTAAACATTTCCTTGTTTAACTCATCGCTGATAAGGGCAACTCGGTTACCCGATAAAAAATCACCATCGGTTAAGCTTTGTCCCTGTGCAATTTTTAAATCATTTACGTCCAAATACGACTGGTTAATAGCATATACCGTTGTATCTAACGTGTCTTCTTTATAACGGACCGACATCATTTCCTGTAGAGATGCCACAACGTTTTCAACACCTGGTAACTTGCCTAGATTATCAATATCTTGCGACGTAAAAAACGCCTGCTCCCAAATGTTTGGGTTTGTTTGTATTTCTTCCTCTGAAGGTTCGTACATTAAATCAACCGTATTGCTATCGCCTGTAATTTGCGATTTAAGCATCTGCTCTCCACCTTGACCAATCGCTACAACGATAATAACTGCTGCAACCCCGATAATAATACCGAGCATCGTCAAGAGCGAGCGTAGCTTATGCGCAACAACCGACGCCAAAGCCATACGAATATTTTCCATCATGCTCATAGTTCAAGACTCTCCTTACCGTTGTACGCAACGATATTTCCATCACGAACTAATATTGTTCTTGAAGCATATTCAGCTACTTCTGGCTCATGAGTGATGACCACTATGGTTGTTCCATCTTTGTTTAAAGCAGCAAATTCCTCCATAATTGATACGCTTGTTTTTGTATCAAGCGCTCCCGTTGGTTCGTCTGCTAAAATGAGACTAGGCTTATTAACGATGGCACGAGCAATAGCAACACGCTGCTTTTGTCCACCCGATAGCTCATTTGGTAAGTGATTGATTCTTTCACCTAATCCTACCTTTAACAGCGCAGCTTCAGCACGCTTGCGTCGCTCTTTTCGAGATATGCCCGTATAGACCATCGGCAGCTCTACATTTTCCACGGCTTTTAACCGGGGCAACAGCTGGAATTGCTGAAACACAAATCCAATCTGTTCATTTCGCACCTTAGCTAGCTGATCATCACTGTACGTTGAAATCTCGAGTTCATTTAAAAAGTAAGCACCTGAAGTTGGTCGATCTAAACAACCAATAATGTTCATCAAGGTTGATTTACCCGAACCTGAAGGACCCATAATGGCAACAAACTCACCGTCTTTAATCGTTAAATCAATCCCTTTTAAAATAGGAACTTCTTCTTTCCCAAGACGATAGCTTTTAGAGATATTTTCTAATTTAATCATTTCACTGTCACTTCCACACCATCTGCTAGCTCATTAGATGGATTTGAGATGATTTGATCCTTACTCGTAACGCCTTTAACAATTTCAATTGACTTGTTTGTTGTTTGACCAACCTTCACTTCTCGCTTAACAGCTTTTCCATCTTTTACGATATACACATACTTCTCATCGCCTTCATTGACAATTGCTTTTGATGGAACGGCTTTTGCTTTTTTGCTTTCAGTTTCAATTTCTAATAAAAGCTTAAAGCCTGGACGAATACTTTTAATCCCTTCATCCGTTACCTTTACTTGTACTGGATATTGATTCGCTGCGTCTCCACCACTTGCTGCATCGGACTGCTGTGGTAAGAAATCAACTTGCTGAACTGATCCTTCCCACTCTTTGTCCGGCACCACATCAGATGTAATTTTTACTGGCTGACCTACTTCAATATTAAGAGCATCATATTCTGATAGAACACCTGTTGCCAAATATTGATCCGTATTGCCAATATGTATAAGCGGCTTTTGAACCTCGCTTGTGTTGTGAGCAGCTTCTTTATCCACAGACAGCACTGTGCCAGCTAATTCACTTTTTTCAGTGAGATTATTCTCTTTCTTTGTTAATGACTTGCGCTCTAGCTTGTTGCGTTCAGCTTCAATTTTTGCTGTTTCAAGATCTAAATTAAGCTGAGTACGTTCTTCTTCTATTTGCGCTTTCGCTTCTTCTTTTGGAAGTTCTTTTTCCAGCTTCTTCTGCTTATCTTTCAGCTTAGCAATCTGCTTATTTAGTGAGCTAACCTGTAGTTCATTCGATTTTTCGCCAAGCTTATTTTGTTCTTTTTCAAGCTCTAAATCATCATTTGTATATGTGACAAGCGGTGTGCCAACTTGAACTCTTGTACCTTCTGTTACTTTAATATCTTCAATCTCACCATTTTCTGGCTGATAATACACATACTGCTCATCGGCAAGCTTAAGAGTACCTGGAATCATAACCGTACTGCGCAACGTCATATCTTTTAATGACGTCACGCTAACTTGTACGTCTTCACTTTTCTGTGCTTTAAACACGTTTACGCCAATTAGTACTACGATTAAGAGAGAAACAACTGTGATGATTATACCTTTTTTCATTACGCCATAACACTTCCTATAATTTGTGAAATAACAGACAGTACAAAAAAGACACTAGCAATAATAATTGCAGCTTTTTTAGATAAACCGCCTACTTTTTGTAAGCCCATTGCTGTTAAGATTAGCGACCAAATCGAGAAAATTTCAATGCTTGCTAATACGCCACCAACAGCTCCTTCAGCTCCAATTAAACCATTTAAAGACGTTATATTTGTTCCTGTTCCAGCCACAACTGCAATGACTGTATTTAGTAATAAACCAAGCATTGTAATGAACGTAATAAATGCTGTTAAACTAAACATGTGCTTATACTTTGCTGTTCCTTTTCCGATTTTTACAATAAGTAAAAGGATTCCTGCACCAATTAACATCGCGATAGGCGTGACAATTAACGCTCCAATTCCAGCTCCAATCATGCTAAACAATTTCATAGAATCATCTGGCTCAATCCCAAGCTCCTGTAAAGAAGCCAAGCTTTCTGGCGTAATGGCACTAAGTGCGAATGCAACGGCACTTAGTAAGATAACGAGAATGAGTGAAGCCACAATCGCCGGACGCTGCTTCATTTTGTCAAACTCAGCACCTGGACTAAAAATAAACTTAAATACGGACGGCTTTGGCCCCTGCTTCTGTTCGGTCGTCGTAATTTCTGGATTCATATAATAGCTCCTTTTTCAATAAATTTTTATTTGTTTACCTTTACACAGAACCCTGATAAGTTATAAACAAATCAGTAACATTTTAACATAAAAATGTAATAAAGTTTACTTATTTACTATATTTTTACTTTTATAGTTTTATACTCAACAAAAAAGATGCTGCTTATTAAGATAAACGGCATCTTTTCTTTCTTATTATATAGTTTTTGCCTTTCTTCCCACATCGCTTCCAAACTCAACGCCAAGCTCTCCTAACCATTTTCGGTATGCAATGCTAACGCGATCAGGATTAAGATGCAGCTCTGCTTGTAAGTCTAACGGAAGTTCTTCTGGCTTTTGACTTTCAACAATGCCTGTATCTTGTTCGATGATAAGCTGTTGAAATTCTTGAAAATATTCATCTGGCTTATCCAGCTCATAATTTCGTGATACGAGTGCAAAAACGGTTGATTTCAGCTGTTCTTGGGGCAATACGGCAAACAGCATGGAGAAGATTTCGTTGGTTTGATAATTCACTTTTTTCAACCGCGCAACCGTCGGGCGAAGAATTTCAAACGTATAGTAAATGGTTGACCAGTTCCCTGTGCCGTCCGCATCAGCATATACTTCAATCTCGTCTGAGACGTAGTGGTTATCACGCCAGTTCACTTTGTAATCCGGAATTTCTGTATAATCTGGATGTCCTAAGCTTCCTTCATGAACAAATGCAAGATGGCTCACATCCAAGAAATTCTCAACCACGCGAGGTGCCGCTGCATTCATCGTATGAGCATACGCATGGACAGTCTTAAAAGATGGGTGATTATATTCCTCATAGTAAGGAAGAGGTTCTGCTGCATCAGATCCTTGTTCACTGAGTCGAACCCAAATCATTCCGTATACTTCTCTGCACTGATATACAATAGCTTTTGCTTTGAGTGGAATCGCTCTATTCGGTGGCTGCTGCGGAATTTTTTTACATTGTCCATCCACATTATATTCCCATCCATGATAAGGACAAACGATGCAATCATCTTTTACCTTACCAAGCGACAAAGCAGCTCCTCGGTGAATGCAAAGGTCTTTAAAGGCTTTAATTGCTCCTCTTACCCGAAAAAGCACTACTCTCTCTTCCAATACCTTCACAGCAAGTGGATCCACTCCTAGATCTTGACTGTACGCAACTGGCAGCCATTCTTTTGCTAATACAGCATCTTTAAACATCTGCTTCCCCTCCAGTTTGTAGACGAAAATGATATTTTAAAGATTAGCATCTCCAGCACAATCCGTCTTTTAGTTGGTAAGGTTAGCTGACAGATAATTTACATTTAGTTCCACGGCTGCTCGAGGCTTAAGAACTGTGCTAAGCTATTGCTGTTAGCGCGCACACTCTTTCTAATTTTTGCTCGCTCAGGTGCCGTTTGATATAAATACTTTTCTTCATCCGTTTCTGGGATTACGCTCGGCACTTCGCAAGGCTTTCCATCTTCTCCAAGCGCAACAAAAGTGATAAAGGACGTAGCAGCAATTTTTCGCTCTCCTGATTTTAAATTTTCTTTTATGATTTTCACAAAGATCTCCATTGAAGATCGGCCTGTCCAAGATACATATGATTCAAAACATACCGAATCCTGCGGAGTAATCGGATGTAAGAAATGCACAGAATCAGTTGATGCTGTTACGCACTCTGCTCGGCTATGACGAGAAGCAGAAATTGAAGCAATCATATCAATATCGCTCATGAGCTTACCACCAAATAACGTTTGATGATTATTTGTATCATTTGGAAATACGCGACTCGTTCTAACCGCTTTTGATTGTCTACAATATTTTGCTTTCATCTTCCATTCCTCCAACTATACACATAAAAACTTTTATTGAGACCATCATACTAGCACATCTTCATAAAAATAACTGTAAAATTTGCTCAAAACACAAACAAAATTTACAGTAAGCGCTTTATAACAATCAAAAAAGAGGCTGGGACATAAG